>WRFF01000024.1 GCA_009778945.1 Clostridiales bacterium
ACAGGCAAATCAACCGCGTCCTGATGTGAACGCCGCTTATCCGGGAGTCGGGGATAACCACGGCTTTTCGGGCACAGTAACGACGACAAAGAGAGGCAGCGTACCGGTATATATCTACGCAATTAACATTGGAGCCGGGACGAATGTCCTGATTGGGACAAAGACTGTAACGGTAGGGGCGCCGCCCGGAAATCCGATCGGTCACGTTGACAGCGTATCTGCGTCTACAGCAACGCTGGGGCAGTTGTCGATAGGAGGCTGGGCGCTCGATGGCGACGCGGCGACCCAGGCGACGCAAGTACACATATACGTCGGAGGCCCTGCCGGTACCGCGGGCGCAGAGTTGTTTGGGTTACAGGCGAATCAGACACGTTCTGACGTAGGGGCTGCTTATCCGGGAGTCGGGGATAACCACGGCTTTTCGAGCACAATCGTGACGGCGAAGAGAGGCAGCGTACCGGTATATATCTACGCAATCAACATTGGAGCCGGGTCGAATGTCCTGATCGGGACAAAGACCGTAATGGTAGGGGCGCCGCTTGGCAATCCGATCGGTCATGTTGACGCTTATTCCAACAGCAACGGCAATTTAAATGTCAGCGGATGGGCAGTCGACGGGGACTCGCCAGCAACGCCCATAACCATACACGTTTATGAAAACGGACCGGCTGGAACGGGCACTTTGCTCACAGCCTTTACTGCGGGTCTTTCGCGTCCCGATGTAAACATCGCTTATCCGGGGATTGGGAATAATCACGGGTTTTCGCAAACTTTGAACATCCACAGCGCAAGCATTGTGTATATCTATGCAATCAATATTGGGAGTGGAACTAACGTGTTGATTGGAACAAACGCACAGCCGGTTCTCCGTGGTATCGACGTCTCCTATTGGAACGGCGGCGGGGACAACCCCAGCACACCTGCAATCAACTGGGCGGCGGTGGCGCAAAGCGGTATACGGTTCGCCATGCTCAGGGCCGGATGGATTGGTACTGACGGCGTTTTCAATGTGGATAGCACCTATGCGTTTAACGTGAGAAACGCCCGGGCGAATGGCGTTCTTGTAGGCGCATATATCTATGAATATTCTTCCAATTACAATACGCAAAGCGCGGGGATTAGCGCATTTGCCAGCTACACAAGATCGCAGGGCATCATTCTGGATTTGCCGGTGGCGCTGGACGTCGAGGATAGTATCTACAAAGCCGGGACAGACGCCAACGGCGGCTACTCGTACATGACAAACCTGATACGATCCGGCATGTTGCAGCTCAGGGCTCTCGGTTATAAACCCGCTTTCTATACATCCCTCAACTGGGCACAAACCGAATTTGACGCTACGCAACTTGAAAAGGAAAGCAATACATTCTGGCTCGCCAGTTGGTACAACAACAATGCTGAACTCAGTCCAAATACGATCACATGGAACGGCGGCTATCCGGGCATCTGGCAGTACCGCAGCACAGGTTCCGTATCCGGCATAACCGGAAACGTAGATATGGACTATCTTTATCCAAACAAGCTCAATTAGATAAGAAGACGGAGGTGGCGGAGCTCTCTCTTAATGCCTGTACTTCCGCGACATGTTCATCCACAAAGAGGCGAATCGTCTCTTCTGTAATATTTTGGTTCTCAAACAATGGTTTACGTATATTTTCTGTATCCAGTGTTTTTATATAATCATCTGTATAGATATCTTTAAAAAGTCCACGCAGGTTCACAGGGTTAATTGAAAAGATTTCCGTATCCGGATAGTAATGCTGCGCGAATTCTTTTAGCTTTTTGTAACCGATCATTCTGTGAAACAGGTGATACCGCATCTCCGGTATTGTTTCGCTGTGACGTCCAGTTGAAAAATATCCAAAATAGCTTGTATCGCAGCCAACCAGATAAAGCGATTTGGGGTTTGTGTATAATGCAAAATGAATTGCCGGAAATACAACCGTATAGAAATCCATCAACGGATAGAACCTGATATCCGGACATATATATTCAGAAGGTGACTTATCAAAATAATATCTTGTTGCGCCTAGGTGTGCAGAGAGACTTTCAGATGCATCCATAGATAAGGGGGGAACCCCGGCGCAAATACCCAAGAATACCTTGCATTTGATTTTGAGAATATCATCCATAAAAGGGTGGTTCGGATTGCGAAAGTCTTGTGTAAAGTAGTAATCCAAGTTAATACTATCACTCTTGCACACTCGATTTACTCCGATATGAATAGCCTTGTCAAGCGGCTTGTAATAGTTTAGTGAAGGACCCGCGCCAACAATAACGACAGCTTGCCCGTTATGTTTATTTTTGTATTCTTCAAATGCAGCGGTATTTACAGCTACGATTGCTTGCTGTAGCTTAATCTGTTCTGTCAATCGGTCAGTTTTTGCATTTAGCTGTTCGTTCAACCGATCAGTTTTTGCATTTAGCGGTTCAATCACCTGATCGATTTTTTCGTCGGCCAGTCGAAATTTTTCATTCACTTGGCATAATAAGTCAGCCATACTTTCCTGTTGATATTTTTTATACTGTTCGAAAAATTCCTTATTATTGTTTTGTAAAATTTCATTCAGCCTGTTCTGGCCTGCATGATAGGGATTGCGTAGTATTTTTTTGACAATTTTTTTTAGCATAATCATTCCTCCGGCTTCGGGGCTTCTCCCATAACAAAAAAGGCACGCAATAGATCAGCATATTCATCACGCTGCCGCATAATATTTTTAATTGCAATGGTTTCTTGTTTGATGCATTCTTCACGATGAAAGAGGACTATTTTAAGCGAGTCCAATAAGCGTGATGCAAACGATGTATCCGTTTCATCGGTTTTGAGGAGGAATTTATCCAATTGCAAGTTTTGATAAAGCGCAGCAATTCGCTCGCCGCTGACAAGGCCTTCCGCTGTCAATCCGATTGTCGGGATCGTATTTTCAAGAGCAAGCACGTTCGCGTGGAAACGCATCGCTACAATAGCGTCGCAGGCTTTATAGTAAGAGACCATGGTCCTTCCGGCTGTTCTTCCGGATGGATTGTACGGCGCTATGACAACATTGTTTCGAAACGCCTCTTGTCCGGAATATTGCTTAATTTGATGTAAAGCATCAATATCACTTGGCATATGCAAGAAGAAAATGATTCGTATATTCTCTGTGATTAATGACTGCACAACCTGCGCTATTCCTTTGTTTAAATGCGTGGTTTTCTTTATGTCCGAATCATCTGCGGTAAAAGCGTTGTTCCCAATTGAAAACCCGACGGTGGTTCGTTCTTGCTCAAATGCATGCGGGTCAATATCTTTATCGAAAAAGAAGCCGATATCCGGCACTTCTTTGAATAAACCGGCGAGATTGTTTCCGAACCGCTGCGCAATTCTCTCTAAACTGCCATCATTTCGAACGGATAAGAACCAGTTTTTCCTCTTTGATATATTGCGGATAAATCTTTCAAAATTTTGAAAAACGGTTTTTTGCACCGGATCGCCTTCTTTCAAATTGCCTGGTTCCGCGTATCCCAATCCGTTCAAGATCACAGGTATTTTAATGCCGTCAATAAAATCATCGGGGAAATCTAACGTCGTTCCGGTATTTGAATAATCCCATCGGACGTCCAAATATAACCCGCCTCCAATAACAAACAAATCATGAGCATTTATTTCGTTTAAGAATTCGGTATCAAAACTGCGTTTTTTGCTGTTCCTATAAAAATCCCGCATGTGTATGCATGTAAATACCACTTCTCCGCCTAATGCGTCGGAAAGAAATTGCGGGAACGGGGCGGTATATAAAATGTCGCCTACGTTCCCTTCAAAAGATGTTAGATGTAATACTTTCATTATTTGCTCCATTTTTTCAAATAAGGCAATACCTGTTCAGCCGTTCGAAGCAATCGCAAGGATTGCATCGGAAGTCAGATCCGTGTTCAATCTCATTTTATAATAACCATCCAACCACTCCAACCCTTGAGGAGGCGCTAATTGCCTGAACCGCTTCTCCGGCACGCCAAAACGGATCCAATTTGCCGCATTCTCGAAACTGTAATTATGGGATCCCTTAATCCGAACATCGTTAAACCCAAGGCTTTCGCAAAGATGAGAAAGTACGTTTGGCTTGAAGTAACTCAAATGCGCACGCATATACGAAAAATGATTATATTCTTCACAAATGCTTTTGAGCGCATCGTTATAGTTTGGGACTTCAATAAAGATTAAGCCGTTTTTATCCAACATGCGTTTGGCATTCTTCAAGAAGATATATGGATTTGAAATATGTTCCAAAACATGAAGCAGATAAATAAAATCATATCGTTTAAAAAATGTATCGGCAAGATTATCTGAAAGAAGGTTTATATTGAATACATTCCCTATACAGAATTTTTTTGCGATTGATCTGCGCGAATCGCTGATTTCGATCCCTTCTGCTTGCTTGTTGTTATCATAATATTCTTTATCATCATCACGGCAGGGTATGCGATCGAGCTGGATATGGCCGCAATTCAAACACTCGATTACATTCAACTTGTTGTCATCGCGGACACCTTCATGAACAACCTTAAAAACCTTGCTTTGACACAGCATGCATTCTGAATTATCAAGTTCTTTCATAATCATCCTCTAAGCGTTCAATATCATCTTCATCGAAGCCTTCTCCCAATTGGACTTCTATGGCAATAAGGGAATTTTCTTTGGAATTGTTGCATAGCCTATGAATACATCCTTTTGGGATAAATACAGTACTTCCGGCATGTAAGTCCACTATTGAATCTCCAATTTGCGCCTGGCCCTGGCCAAAAACAATAAACCAATATTCTTCACGCAGTTTGTGGCGCTGCAAACTGATCGCCGAACCGGGATTGAGCCCTAAAACTTTCGACTGATAAAAGTCGTTAAGAATCGTGGTTTTATAATATCCCCAGGGCTTACTGGTCAGTTCATAATCTAAAGTGCTTTCATCCAACATATTAAAGTCATAATATAAATCAACTTGCAGTTTGCACAGAGTGACAATCTGTAATTGCCGCTTCGTCAATATGTTTACAAGCTTTCCTTCACTCCCCAAGACAGGCAGAAATTGAATTTTTTTATTGGACATCAGGTCTATCGCTTTCGCCAAACCGTCGCTTTGCGCCAGGACTTTATCGCTGTGTATATAGATGTCTTCTATCGGATCGTCAATACTTTTCCCTCGAATCAGCGCCCGGCGGATATCCCCGTCAGTGAGAGTCCCGAGGAAAATCCCGTTTTGTATGACGATAACGAACCCTTTTTTGTTCAAATCGATTTTTTTCAGGGCAAGCAACAGCGAGTCTGTTTTTTCGATACAGCATTCCATCAATTTGTCGTTCATTTTATTCCCTTTGACAGTATGATATCCGCGGCTTCGCGCACGGCTCCTCGTCCGCCGCACATTTGTGTGATATATGCAGAGGCAGCTTTGGTTTCCGCTGTTCCGTCAGCGACGCAAAACCCGACCCCGACGCTGTTAAGGGCCTTTACATCATTTTGATCATCACCCATGTAGGCGGTGTTTATTAAATCAATTCCATATTTCTCACACAGCTTTGATATTGCAAATTTTTTATCGGACACGCCCATCAACAGTTCATCGACCTGCATTTTTTCTGCGCGTTTTCGAACTATTTCCGAAGTCTCTCCCGTGATGATCCCTACAATGACGCCTCGTTCCTGAAGCATACGTAAGCCCGCTGCGTCACGGGTATTAAATTTTTTCAGGACTTCGCCGTCTTTCGAATAATACATTCCGCCATCCGTAAGGGTGCCGTCGCAATCAACCAGAAACATCTTTATCGCCGGCATGTCCGTGAGGGACGACCTTCTCCGGAGCAACTCTTCAACGATATGCCAATCCTCCGGCTCATCAAGCTCAATATAAGATTCAGGCGGCATTTCGACTATTTTGATATTTCCGGATATTCTGCATTTGCTGCTCAATAACGCCTTTCTGCTTGTGATGTAAAATGCTCCGTTTTCGATAAGCTGCCCGTCAAAATCCTGTCGCCTGGGCCGCTCGAAATATACATAGTTTACCGGAGCGGCGTATCCGTTTTCGTCGCTATCCCAGATAAACCTTTTTTGTCTTACTACGGAAAGTACGCTGTCAACACTGTTTTCAGAATAGATTTCAAATCCTTTTCGAATATCTTCGGATGTAACAAGAGGAGATGTGGCTTGAATCAAAACAATAGTATCGAAAGGATGATCAACGGCAAACTCAAGCATTCCGGCTTCGGTCGGTGCGGTATCGGCCGCCGATTCTTTGCTCCTGTCAATCACCTCGGCTTTATCAAATCCGAACCCGTCAACGACCTTTCGAATTTCATCGCTGTCGGTACTTACAAACACCTTATTTATTTCAAAGCAATCACAGGCGGCTTTTAGCGCCCAATAAATCAGAGGTTTCCCCGCAATCGTTTTTATATTTTTGTATGGAATGGATTTACTGCCGCCCCTTGCGGGGATATACGCAATGTTCATCCCTTATCCCTCACTCTGAATTTGAGTTTCTCCCGTTGGGCCCGCTCTACAGGCAATAATTCTTCGCGTTTATTTCTCAATGCCTTTTGTACATCCGTTAAATCGCTCTTTAGCTGTTTCATATCGTCAGGTTCCAATGAGGCGGCATGATCCGTTCCTTTCCAGGACCTGTCTAATGTAAAGTGACGTTCGATCATATTGGCCCCAAGCGTATACGCGGCGATATCGACAGCGATACCGAGATGATGTCCCGAAAAGCCGAAACATTTGACTCTGCCGCTATAAGCATCCATTAAACGTGAAATGTCAAGAAGGCACACATCCTCAAAGGCAACGGGATAACCCGAAGTGCATGCGTATAGGACCAGGTCATCGTTTCTGCCGTATTTCTCAAATAAGCCGACAAGAGCGCCTTCCTCTTCATCGGTCGTCATGCCCAGGGATACATGGATATCACCTTGATAATTTGCACAAAGCCATTCGAGCATTTCCCGATTGTTGTTACACGCAGAGGGGATTTTTATGAACTTTGGGTTCAGTGAGGCTATTTCTTTCGCGGATGTCAAATCCCAAACGGACGTACTGTATGTCACGCCGAGTTCTTCGCACCATATTTTTAATTGCGCATGCTGCTCTGCGCTGAATTCTAAAAATTCCCTATGTTCTCCGTATGTGTTGCCGTAAGCGTGCCGCGGATTGGGATGCGGCGCGTTATATTGCTCGGGAGACAACAATTCCCGGTTGCACCGCTTTTGAAACTTAACTGCGTCCGCTTTGCAATATGCAGCCGCCGATTGTATAAGTTCAAAGGCTATATCCATATTCCCTTTGTGGTTACACCCTATTTCAGCGATGAGACAGGGGTTTTGATAGTCCATTTAACCTCCGCCTCGCAGCAGGCTGCGAGTACAATAGGGGCGAAAGCCCCTGCCGATAATTTTTATATTATTTTAACATGCTTCCATGGGAATTATTGCATCATTATCAACAATTGCTTTATAATAAACAGCATGGCAAAAAGTGATGTGCTAACAATTTTAAGTATTCCAAGAGAAATCTTGATAAAATATCTGAATAACTATTGACTATTGAGGAAGGTATCGGAACGGGTAGGTATAAATGATCTTTCAGCGCCTCTATTGCGCCGTCCTGAATCCGCTCGGCCGGAAAGCGCAAAAAATCAGTGAGAAAAATCGTGACAGCATCGTCTTTACGGCACTTTTGTTTATGACGGTTCTGTATGTGCTGGACGCCTTCTTTGAAAATATCGGGAGCGGGAGCGCTCTGCAGGAACTCACCTATGACCCCCGCGTGACGATGATCATCGGAAGCGTCCTGATCCTGATTGCGGCAATTTTCAGTATCAAGGGAGAACTGAAGCCGCTGAAATTGCGGCTGCCGTTTGTTGTGGTTTATTGCGCGGCCTTTGCGCTGATTTTCATCGCGGGATCCATTCATTATGTGGGCGCCGGTTATCATATTTTTCCGTTGATGATGGTGTTTGTCTTCCCGGCGCTGTTTCTCGTTTGGGGGAATCGGACAGATGTATACCGGATGTACCGTCTTCTTGCGGGGGCGGTCTGTATCGCGGGGCTTGCCATCTTCGTTGTCACCGTGCTGGCGGCGCCCGATGCGGACGGCGGGCGGTATCAGGGATTGACCGGAAACCCGAACGCGCTCGGCTTCAGCGCGGTTGCGTCGCTTGCCGGCGCGCTGTATCTTTTGCTCACAGAGAAGGGCTGGCGGTTGATCCTGCCTGCCGTCTGTGCCGCGGGAAACTTCGGGCTGCTGCTGCTGTCGGAATCCCGTTCATCCTTGCTTTGCGCCTTTTGCGTGCTTTTCTGCGCGGGGGCGGTTCTGATCAGGGGGGGGCGGAAAAACGAGGCGGCAAAGCAGCGGGGCAGGCGCACAGCCGTGATTGCCGTTGCCCTGATCGTGGGGTTCCCCCTCGCGCAATTGGCGGTGCAAAATCCGGGGCTGATCCAATGGAATCCGCTTCCTGCGATCAGCGCTTCGCCGGCCGAACCCGCCGCTGTTTCCGAACCGGCTCCGGCTGTAAGTGTGCCCGGCTCCTCCGTCCTGTCGGGCAATCTTTCACAGAAAAATGATTCCGCCGTTTCAGATCTGACCGACCGCTTCCCGTCCAAGGGTGAATCCTTGAACGGCTTTTCTTCCGGGCGGATTGCCGGCTGGAAAGTCTTTCTCTCAAAGGTGACGCTGACCGGCGTCGATCCGACCTCGGAGCGGATTTATGTGGACGGCATATTCTTTCAGAGCGCGCACAACGCGCCTCTGGATATCGCGTATCGCTGCGGCGCTTTCGCGGGGGTTTTCTATCTTTTGATGCTGCTGGGCGCGTTCTTTTTTGCGCTGCGAAAGATCTTTTCCCGCGGGTGCTTTTCGCCGCATCTGCTCTTCCCGTGTATCGGGATCCTGAGCAGTTTTTTCATCTCCATGCTGGACGTACCGATTCTGCCTTTCGACTCGACCGGCACGTCGCTTTTCTTCCTGTCGCTTACGCCGCTTGTTTTCTTCACGAGGAGTGATACGCAGGGAGCGCCCACGGAAGAACGGGAGCAAACCGCATAATTTTTATCACAATTCTGATATACTTTTTGTTATGAAATCGAAACCGCTTCAGATTGCCATCATTATTGTCGTAGACTGCGCGATCGTCACTGTCGCCTCGCTTCTCCCGCTACTGCTTCGCTTCGGGATATTCTCGATCGATGAAGTCTATCTGCTGCGCGCGCTGGCGTGCCTGCCGTATGACATGATGATCACGGTGGCGGTCCTCGCGCTTTTCAAACTGTACAACCGCGTATGGACTTTCGCGGGGGGCTCCGAATTTTTCGACGCGTTCAAAGCGACGCTGATCATTGTGGCGATTTTCCTGCTGTACCGGATGATGTTCTCGGTTTTTATGCCGCGCAGCTGGTATCCGATGGTGTGGCTGACCCTCTTTGTCCTGATCGGCTGTTCGCGTCTTTCCGTACGCTTCATCAGGCAGATTCTGTGGCGGGGGTCGGAAGAAATAAATCTCCAAAAAACCCTGCTCGTGGGCGGCGGCGCGACGGCTTCGCTGCTGATCAACGAGCTCAAATACAATCCGATGGGCCTCAAGATCCTCTGCGTTGTCGACGATAACGCGCAGAAGCGAAATAAATATATCGGCGGGCTAAAGATCGAAGGGAACCGCTATGACATTCCGAGGCTTGCGAAAAAATATGATATCGACGAGATCATTATCGCGATTCCGTCGGCGGCGCCGGCCGAGATTCATGAGATCGTCGAAATCTGCAATCAAACCGGAGCGCGCCTGCGCATCCTGCCGCATTACGCGGAACAGATGAGCCGCGACCTCCCCGGAACGCTGCGCGACGTCAATCTGGAGGATCTGCTCGGCCGCAATCCCGCAAGGCTGGAGGATGAAGGCGTCCGCCAATTTATTGAAGGGAAAACAGTCCTGGTGACGGGCGGCGGCGGCAGCATCGGCTCCGAGCTTTGCCGCCAGATCGCGGCGAACGCGCCGGGCGCGTTGCTGATCCTGGATATTTATGAAAATACGGTGCATGACCTCTATATTGATCTGAACCGGGTCTATCCGAAGCTGCGGGTGGTCCCCATTATCGGCAGCGTGCGCGACGAGGCGCGGCTGCGCTGGATCTTTGAAACGTACCGGCCGGATATCGTCTACCACGCCGCCGCGCACAAGCACGTGCCGCTGCTTGAGAGTTCCCCTTGGGAAGCGGTCAAGAATAATTGCGGCGGGACGCTGACACTGGCGCGGCTCGCGGACGCCTATAACGTTTCGGATTTCATTCTCATTTCCACAGACAAAGCCGTCCGGCCCACGAGCGTGATGGGCGCCACCAAGCGCGTCTGCGAGATGGTGGTCCAGGCAATCAATCACCGTTCCGCGACCCGCTTTGTCTCCGTGCGCTTCGGAAATGTCCTTGGGAGCAGCGGATCTGTGATCCCGCTCTTTTTGCGGCAAATCGAAGCCGGGGGGCCGGTCACGGTGACGCATCGTGAAGTCACGCGTTTTTTCATGACGATACAGGAGGCCGTCTCGCTCGTATTGGACGCGGGGCTCTCGGACAGCGAAGGCGAACTGTTCCTGCTGGATATGGGCGAGTCGGTCCGCATCCTCGACCTCGCGCGCAATTTGATCGAACTCAAGGGGCTCGTGCCGGACAAAGATATCCGGATTGTCTTCACCGGGCTCAGGCCCGGAGAGAAGCTCTATGAGGAACTGCTCATAGGAGACGAGGATCAGCTTCCGACAAAGAACGAGCTTATCTTCGCCGCGAAGCCGGAAGAAACAGACGGCGAGGGCTTTTTAGATGAGGTGGAGGCGCTCATCGGCGCGGCGCAGACGAGCGACCCGGCTATCGCGGACCGGCTTTTCGCCCTCATCGGGGAAACGCGCCGGTAGGGGGCAAAAGCTGTGTATGCCGCCGGCCTCAAAAGATTTCTTGATGCCCTGTTTTCCTGTCTGTTGATCGCGGTTCTCAGTCCGCTGTTTCTTTTTATCGTACTGTGGATACGAAAGGATTCCCCGGGGAAAGTGTTTTTTTCGCAACGCCGGACCGGGAGAGGCGGAACGGAATTTCAGATCAAAAAATTTCGCACGATGCGCTCGGATGCGCCGCATGATATCCCGACGGCGGAACTTCGGGATCCGGACCTTTGGATCACGGGGAGCGGCGCTTTTCTTCGGCGCACAAGCCTCGATGAGCTGCCGCAGTTGTTCAATATCCTTCGGGGAGAGATGAGCTTCGTGGGTCCCAGGCCCGCGCTCTGGAACCAGGATGACCTTATTGCGCTGCGGAAGGAAAGCGGCGCGGACGCCGTGCGTCCGGGGCTCACGGGGCTTGCGCAGACGCACGGGCGCGACGAGCTTCCGGTACTGGTGAAGGCGGGACTTGACGCCGAATACGTGAAACAAATCACGTTTGCGGCGGATTTTCACATTCTGGCGGAAACGGTTTCCGGCGTCCTGGCGCAGCGCGGCGTGCGGGAAGGAAACCCGAATGAGTGATGCCAAAAAACGCGTGCTGATCGCGGGCGCGAACAGCTATGTGGCGCGGTCTTTTCAGAATTTATGTCGAGACCGGTTTGATTGCGAGGCCATTTCTGTCCGAAACAACGCCTGGCGCGATTTGGATTTGTCTTCCTATAACGCCGTTCTTTGGTGCGCCGCGATGGTGCATCAAAAACAGCGGAAAGAAGAACGGGAACGCTGGTTTGCCGTGAACCGGGATCTGCCGGCGGCTTTCGCGAAAACAGCTTCCGCCGCCGGCGTACGAAGGTTTGTCTTTCTCTCGACCATGGCGGTCTACGGGCAGGACGAGGGCGTGATTGACCCGAATCAGGCGCCGGCTCCGAAAGCAGGCGATTTTTACGCGCAGTCCAAATGGGAAGCGGAACAAAATCTCCGCGCTTTGGAAGACGGGCGGTTTTCCGTTGCCGTACTTCGGCCCCCGATAATCGCGGGGGAAGGCGCTCCGGGGAACAACAGGCGCTTGGAAAGATTGGTGCGCTTGCTTCCGTTTTTTCCCGATTATCCGAACGCGCGCAGCGTCTGCCCAATTGAAATCCTCTGTGAAATAATTGCGCAGATCATAGAGGCGGAAGGCGCGCCGCAGACCGGCAGCGGCGCCTCTATGTATCCGGTCGTATCTACTGCGGAGCTGGCGCGTGAAATCGCGGCAAGACAGGGCAGGGCCCTGCGGTTTACGCCGGCGTTCAACCCCTTGATCCGCCGCCTGATCCCGCGGTCAAAGGCGCTGCGCAAGCTTTTTGGAACCTTGTGCTACGCGGACCGACCATGTATAATCAATCTATGAATGACAAAGAGAATTTTATTCCTCTCTCCGTTCCAAATTTAAAAGGAAATGAAGCGAAATACGTTTTAGACGCGATTGAACAGGAATGGGTCTCGACGGGAGGGGCCTATATCGATCGCTTTGAGAAAGATTTTTCCGCTTATGCGAAGACAGCTTCCGCGGTTGCCTGTCAGAGCGGGACGGCCGCGCTGCATTTGATTTTGCTGGAATGCGGGGTGAAAAACGGGGATCTGGTGATCGCTCCCGCGCTGACCTTCATCGCGACGATCAATCCGGTTCGCTATGTCTCTGCCGATCCGGTCTTTATGGATTGCGACGATTCCCTGTGTATGGATCCGGAAAAATTGGAGCGGTATCTTTCCGAGGAGTGTGAACCGCGTGACGGCGTCCTGTACGATATCAGCTTGAATCGTCCCGTAAAAGCCGTTCTTGTGGCGCATATCTTCGGAAACGGCGCGGATATGGAGCGCATCTGTGAGATCGCTTCAAGGTATTCGCTTCCCGTCGTCGAGGATGCGGCCGAGTCCGTCGGCACGTTTTATTCCTCCGGAAAATATGCCGGGCATATGACCGGCACGATCGGTGATTTCGGTTTCTTCTCGTTTAACGGGAACAAGATCATCACGACCGGGGGCGGCGGCATGATCGTCGGGCAGGATGAGGGGCGGCTGGAACATATCCGTTTTCTGTCCACGCAGGCAAAGACGGATCCCCTGTACTATCTTCACGACGAAATCGGATACAATTATCGCATGACAAATCTTCAGGCCGCATTGGGGGTCGCGCAGCTCGAGCAACTCGAATCGTTCATCGAAATAAAAGAGCGGAATTACAGGGAGTATGGCGAAAAAGGCGTCCCCTTGCTTCCTTTCGGTTCCGATGTGCGCCCGAACTACTGGTTCTATAATTTCCTCTCCCGCGACCGCGACGCGTTGATCAGGCGGCTTGCGGAAAGCGGGATACAGTCGCGGCCGGTTTGGGGGTTGAATCATCTCCAGCGCCCGTATGCGGGATGCAGATCGTACCGCATTGAAAAAGCGGCCGGCTATCGGGAAGCCATCGTCAGTCTGCCGTGCAGTTCGGGCCTGGGCCTTGCGGATGTGGATCGCGTAGCCGATGCGGTCCTTTCGATTGAAAGGGAATCCGGGCGCTGAACACGATGCACGATTCTGACTACCCTTTTGCTTATTTTCTAATCAGGAATCTGCCTCGCGATATTTCCACGGATCGATCGGCCCGGGCCAAATTGTTCCTGATGACATTGGGAGACTGCGCGGAGGCCTTGTGGAGAATTCCGAATAATGAGGAGGAGCAGATCCGCCGGGATGATTTGGCGGCGGAAATGTCCGAGCTCATCGATACTTCGATGGGGTTTATCGAAGGCGATCAAAGCGCCGCGACAAAATTTCTGTATCACTATTGCGCGATCGGGTGGATGTGCGGCCCGAAACCGGACGAGCCCGACGCGGGAAATGCGCTCGCCGCGTATAAGGCTCTCGATACATTGGTTCGGTTTGCGTACTACCTGTACGTGGCGGAAAACCTGCCGAAATCAAACGCGGGGATGCGAAGAGCGAACGCGGAGTCGGCTGCGGCTTTGCGGCAGGGGTGGGGCGTGCAGACGAATTTCGAATGGGCCTTGATGCTGCGGACGATTTTGGAATTCTACCGGTTCGGGCTTTCCGAATTCTGGACTTCTGTGAAGGACATGTTTGATAAAAAAGAAAGCCGGATCCCTTTCGATCCGATCGGTATCCTGCAAAATATGGAGCGATTTCGCGTGCCGCCGGATGAAGCGGAGTACACGGGAATGTTTCATGAGATCGCAGGCCGATCCGACAACACCGAATTTTATATGATTTGGCGCGAATATCTGCGCTGCCGCGTTGCGGAGCAAATCCGGAAGACGCAGTTGGATATCCTGTCCTATATCCGGGGCGTCTGCGAACAAAACGGTCTCCCTTGTTTTTTGGCGTATGAAACTTTGTATGATGCGCTGTATCCGGGGAAGCTGGACAGAGTGCCGGTTCAGGCGACGATGATGGCGCCGGTTTCCACAATCGACGCGCTGGAGCGGTTGCTGTCCGCGGACAAAACCTGCCGATTTGAGCTGCTCTCCCGGCGTTTTGACGATCACTGCTGGTTCACGGGCCTGCGCGTGATTTCAAAAAATGTAAAAGCGGATATGAAGGCCGACCGCCCCTATTATTCCAGAAATCACGGCGTCTACGCGGAAATCATCCCGTATGTGCCTGTCCCGCCGCGCAAAGAGTTCAAAACAACGATTCGCTACCGGACAGCGCAGCTGACGGAATGGGAGATCCGGCAGCGGATAGCCGGACGAAGATATTTGACAAAGCTTCCGGAAAGGCTGTTTTCGGCGTCGTGCAGGCCTCGGTCGCTTCATGAGCTGGTCCGCAAAATGGACGCGCTGCGCACGATACCGGTTCAAAACGCCACGCAGACCCGGATAATGGGCTACCGGTTCAAACAGGACCATCGGGAGGTCATACCGGGTTCCTGGCTTGAAAAGGTTGACAGTATTGAGTATTTCGGAAACCATTATTCCGTGCCGGGTTCATCCGCGGAATTGTTGGCCCGCCTCTATCCGAGCGCCGACGCCGGCTTCGAAATATCCGGAGAACCCGGAAATCGCTTTGCGGATAACGGGCCGGACTCTCTGCTTGTGATCCCCAAAGAGACGAGGCTGATCGAAGGCTCGCTTCCAAAACGCGGCCCCCGGATAAAAAAGGTGATGCGATCCGGCCTCTCGCTTCTCAAGGAGGTTTCGCGTCCCGCAAGAAGAACGGCCGCGGACATGGCCACCAG
>WRFF01000025.1 GCA_009778945.1 Clostridiales bacterium
CGCTCGTGCTGACAAATACCGGAAGCGTGGATTTGACGAATGTTGCCCTCACGTCGACGCTGCCGACGACCGGGTGGGCCGTCCGCTTTGACAAGGCGAAGATCGACAGCCTCGCCGCCGGCGCTACGGCGGATGTCATTGCCTATATCCAGCCCGACGGGCAGGCGGTGACCGGCGACTATCCCGCGACGATCACGGCAAAGGCGGGGGATACGACGACAGACCTTGACCTGCGCGTCGCAGTCCAGACGTCGACGCTTTGGGGCGTCGTCGCGGTGGTCATCATCGTCGTACTGGTCGGCGGCTTGTATCTCGTGTTCAGAAAATTCGGGAGAAGATAGATGGGCGGAAAAAAAGACCGCGAGATCTTGATCCGCACGGACGGGCTGACCAAGGTTTACGGCAATACGATAGTGGCGGTCAGCAAGCTGAATCTGGAGGTCCGCAAAGGCGAGATATTCGGATTGCTCGGCCCGAACGGGGCGGGAAAGACCACGACGATCCGCATGCTTCTGGGCATGACGGAGCCGACCGCCGGCAAAGCGTTTATCGGCGAATATGACTGTACCCGCAATCCGATCGACGTGAAACGGATGACCGGCTATCTCCCCGACAACGTCGGTTTTTACGGCGATATGTCAGGGAAAGAGAACCTGAGGTTTACGGGCCGCCTGAACAATATCCCGGAAAAAGAGCTTGGCGAAAAGATCGACAGCCTGCTTGAACGTGTGGGGATCCCCGACGCCGGAGACCAGAAGGTGCGCACCTATTCGCTGGGAATGAAGCAGCGGCTCGGCATTGCGGATGTCCTGATCAAGGATCCGCATATCATCATTCTGGATGAGCCTACCGTCGGCATAGACCCCGAGGGCGTGCGCCAGTTGATCGAGATCATTCTGAAGCTTTCTCACGAGGACGGCCGCACCCTGCTGATCTCCTCCCATCAGTTGTATCAAATGCAGCAGATCTGCGATCGTGTCGGGATCTTTTTCCAGGGGAAGCTTGTCGCCTGCGGGTCTATTGAAGAACTTGCCTCCGAGAGCGGGGTGGAACAGGGCCGGACGGATATCCTTGATGAGATATACCACCGGTATTTTGAAAGGAGAGAGCAGTAGTGTACGCGCTTTACCGGAAAGAACTTGCCGACCATGTTGACAGCGTGCGGTTTCTGATCATTCTGATCATCGCATTTTTGCTGGCGGGCGTCAGCCTGTACAGCGCTTTGGGCGGGATTGCCACCGCCGGGCAGGGGGACGCTTCACAGGGGATTGCGCCGACGCCGTTCACTTTTCTTCAGCTGTTTGTGCAGAGCAACGGCACGATCCCGTCGCTTGCGTCGTTCATTGCGCTTGTCGGCCCGATCATCGGTTTGCTCCTCGGGTTTGACGCGATCAACTCCGAGAAGAACGCGGGGACGTTGAACCGCCTGCTCGCGCAGCCGATTTACCGCGACGCCGTGATCAACGGGAAATTTCTCGCCGGCCTGACGGTCGTCGTGATCATCGTGGCGGGAATGGTGCTGATCGTTTCCGGTGTCGGGCTGTTCAGGACCGGCATTCCGCCGACAGGCGAAGAAGTGATGAGACTGCTTGTTTTCGCAGTTTTTTCTATCGTCTATATCGCGTTTTGGCTGGGGCTTTCGATCCTTTTGTCGGTCGTCACCCGCAGCGCGGCGACTTCCGCTCTGTTGGTCGTTGCCGTGTGGCTGCTTTTCGCGTTTTTTATCTCCCTGATCTCCTCGGGGATCGCCGGGGCGCTCTATTCGCCGGATACCGTCACAGGGCTGGAAGGCGCCGCAACGTTTCAGCAGTCGTTTGACCGCATTTCGCCGACCATCCTCTATTCCGAATCGGTCGGGACGATCCTCGACCCGACGGTCCGCACGCTCGGCATCACCTCGGTCGCGCAGTACGATCAGCTTTCCGCCGGCGTCGCCGGCGTCCTGCCGATGAGCCAGAGCCTTTTGCTCGTCTGGCCCCATCTGGTCGGCATGATCGCGCTGATGCTCGGGGCTTTCGCGATCTCGTATATCGTCTTCATGAAACAGGAGATCCGCGGGGCCTGATTTATGCAGTAACCATCTTCAAATAATCATTATTACAAAGATTATACAAAGATTGTATTCGGTAAAATAAAACGCGTGCTTTGTACTATAATAATAGGCAAACAGCATGCGTTTAAAATTGCCGCGCCATAAATGGGCCGGACTTTTAAACGGCAAAATCGAGAAAAAAATAATTTCGTGTTTTCCTTAAGCCTTATAGAGAGAGTTAAAGGAGTTGGCCGTTATGCGGATGAAAAAACAGAGTAACCCACAAAATCGAAAACATCGTATCGGCGCAGGTTTATTGCCGCTTCTTGCGCTGGTTTTGCTGGTGGGGGCGTCGCCCCTCAATGTGTCGGCGGCCGACGCGCCGGTTACGCCGCAGGCCAATACAATCCTGCCCTTGGATTCCGCGAATCAAATCGCGAACCAGTTGACGGCTTTAGGGTTTACTGCAACGGCCAGCGGAAGCATAGTCTCGGTGACCGGCTCCGTCGCGGCGGCGAGCGGAATCAGCTTAAATCCCGACCCCGGCGTCACCGTCCAATGGAACGCGCAGTTTTACGGTTCCCTGACAAGCTACCTGATCACCCTCTCGGGGGATAACACTACGGGCTTTATTGTCGGAAATCCCGGGACGCTGACCAATGCGGGGAGCGGAGGGGCCATCCGGATCAGCGGCAGTACGGCCGTTACGGTAGACGGCGGCGGTATCGTCACCTCGGACAAAAGCGGCAACGGCATCCTGATCAGCGGCGCCGCGGCCGTTACGGTGAACAATGGAGGCGTTGTCCAAAGCCTGAACAACAACGCAAACGCCGCCATTCAGGTCGACAACAATGTCGTCGGGGCTTCCATTACGGTAAACGGCGGCTCGGTTATTTCGGACAGTACCGGCTACGCCATCAATGACGGCGCGGGTACGGGCGTACAGAATAACAATACGGTTATTACGATAAATGACGGTTTGGTCAGCGCCGGAAACGCCTGCGCGATCCATTCGACAGGCTCTGGCTCTACCGTCACGATAACGGGCGGCGGCGTGACAAGCGCGGCAGGCAGCAATTCCAATCCGACGGTTTATATGAACTGCGGCGCGACGAACGCGGGCGGGGGCGGAAATATAACCATAAGCGGCGGTACGGTGGAAAATACCGCAACGGGAAATACCAGCTACGCCATCCAGACGACCGGCAGCGTTACCGTCAGCGGCGGCGCCGTTACGACCGTAAACGGCCGCGCGATCAATCTGGTCGGCGTGCAGTCGCAGGCCGTTGTCAGCGGCGGCGCTGTACTGGCGACCGGCTCCGGCGTGGCAATCAGCACCGCCACCACTGTCGGGGTGGACGTATCCGGCACGGCTGTCCTTGTCAGCGGCGGCACGGTGTCCTCCACCACAGGCAACGCTATCAACGTAACGGGCGCCAATTCCACAGTCACGATAACGGGCGGCGCCGTCTCGGCAACCGCCGGCAATGCTGTCAATGTGGCAAGCTCAGCCAGCAACGCAGCCGTTACGGTGAACGGCGGGGCCGTTTCGTCCGTAGCGGGCACCGCTATCTATGTGACGGGGACCACTTCCGCCGCGGGGATGAACGCGACGGTTACCATCAACGGGAACACGGCCCCCAGCACGGTTTCCTCCCAAACAGGCCGCGCTATCTACACGGGCAGCACGAGCGCCAACGCGGTTTCCATAGAGGATGGCACGAATGGCACACAGGTCTATTCGATGAACACCGGTAACGCGATCGCCGCAGCGAATGGGACCGTCAATGTGAACGGCGGGTTTGTGTTTGCCTATGGCGCCTATTACACCAGCGTCATATCCGCAAAAACCCTGAACATTTCTGCCACAACAGGCATAATCTGCGCCTGGGACAGCGCAGGGGCCGGAAGTATCTACGCGCCGGGCCCTTTCCCTGCTTCCAACAGGGATTTGAATGCCTACCCGAGGAATACTGCTGTCTATTGGTTCAATAGATCCGGCGTGAGCGGCATCGGTTACGGTTATGGGGGGACCCATGGGTTCTTCCCGCTGGCGCAGGTCGCGGTGGGGCTGGATTACGGGCTGATTTTCAATACGCTGGACGGAAAGATGTATCAAAACGCCAGCGGTTCCGGCATCCCGTCCGCCGATGTCCTTTCCGGCGATAGCGCCGACAGCTCAAATACGCCTTTCACAATCGGGCAAGGCGTCAATTGGGACAGCCAAAATTTGAACATATTGATATTGAACAATTTTTCGTGGACTACCGGAGCGTCTGTCGCTTTGACGATCTACGGCGGCGATGCAACGATCAATTTGACATCGGGCACCGTTAATTCCTTCTCCTCCGCCGAAGCGACAACCTCGACCGGTATTCAAAGCGCTGATTCCATCACTGTCACGGGCGGCGGCGCGCTGAACGCCTCGGGCGGGACCGCGGCGAACGGCTCCTATGGAATCAACAGCCCTTCGCTTGTTTACACAGGCGGTACGGTCACGGCCCGCGGGGATACCGCGGCGATCATAGACGCAGTCGATACTTCCGGGGTCTCGGCGTACACGTACTGGACAAATACCGCGAACGCGGACCCCGGCGGCGCGGGTACGACCTTTGGAACTTCGCCCGCTTACGGGGCGCCTTATGTCTACAGCGCTGCGGATCAGTTTGTCAAGCTTTCTCCCGCTGCCTTTGCCGCGGTGGACGATGTGACGGTCAGCGGCCAGATGAATATACCGCTCGCGCCGCAAACCGCGACAGTCCATCTGTACGGCGTTACGCTGACGGGCCCGCTGACAAACGAGCCGGCGGACGATTGGTTCCCCGGTTTGCCCGCCGGAGTAACGGTCACAGCCAGCGGCAGCGGCAATACGGTCACCTTCACCTTTAGCGGCACGCCGCTAAACGGGTCTCAGTCGCGCTTCAATATCACCCTGCCGGGGAATATTTTAGACAGCGGTTCTCCGCTCACCGTGCTTTATAATGCCAACGCGGGATATGAGATCGCCGCTTTGTACGACCTTATCGTCGTCGCGGGGCCGGGCGGCGCCGTGGCATCGCCGCCGCCGGCAAATACCCTTAGCGGGAGATATCTTTTCGGCACGACCATCTTCTTGAGAGCGGATCCGGATCCCGGCTATCGGTTCGTTGGCTGGACGCGGATGGATATCGAACCCTTTGGCTCACAAACAACTTTCGCATCGAGCGCCCCCTCCGTGCGTTTATCCATGCCCGGAAATCAGATGATTATGACGGCCAATTTCATACAGGAGTCCGTCCTGACGGTCGTGCACGGCGGCGGCGGCGGCACCTATGACAAGGGGACAACAACCCCGATTTCGGCCGATACCCCGCCGGCAGGCAAGGTCTTTGACCATTGGAAAATCACAAGCGGCAGCGCGACGATAACGAACGCAAACAGCTCGTCCACCACCATTGTGTTGAACGGAGGGACAGTGACGGTAGAAGCGTTGTATAAGGATATCCCTGTCGTGCCCCCAACGCCTCCGGCGCCTTCGGCGGCGGCGGGGCAGGCGCCGCAAACCGGTGACGACGGCAATCCGGCGGGCTGGTGGATCGCGCTGCTCGTATCGGCGCTCGGCGCCCTGATCGTGTGGAAGTTGTGGTTAAGGATGGACCCTCGAAAGAAGCGAAACAGGGATGAAACAGATGGATAATATTTCCTTTGACGCAACGGCTGAAATTATGCTATCATAATCTTTCATGTAATGGATTTCCGAAATCTTAATTTCGAGAAATCTACTGCAGCCGCTCAGACCGGGTTGGAAATCTCCGAGCAATATGCGCGGGTACCCGTATGGCGCGACTGGGAAGCGGAGGTAATTATTGATGTATGCTATTTTTGAGAGCGGCGGCAAGCAGTACAAAGCGCAGGCCGGCGACAGGGTGCGGGTCGAAAAGCTCGCGGGCGAAGCGGGCGCCAGGATTAAAATCGAGAGCGTGATCGCGTTCAGCGACGGGGACGCGTTGAAGACGGGGACGCCGTATTTGGACGGCGCGTGCGTAAACGCGGAGATCCTGAACACCGGCAAAGGCGAGAAAATCATCGTTTTCAAATATAAGTCCAAGAAGGATTTTCGGAAGAAGCAGGGCCATCGTCAGCCTTATACGGATCTCCTGATCGAGAATTTCACGATCGGAGGAAAGGCGTTCGGCGAGGCGCCGAAGAAAGCGAAGGCGGACAAGAAAGCCGAGGAGGCAAAACCCGACGAAACGGTCGAGGTGAAAGAGGAAGCGGTTGAAGCGCCGGCGGAAACGGTTGCGGAAGCGCCGAAGAAGGCGAAGCCGAACAAGAAAGCCGAAGAGACAAAACCGGAAGAAGCGGCGGCCGAAGGCGCGAAAAAAGAGACAAAGGCCGACATTATGGCGAAACTGGATGAACTCGGCGTGACCTATGTGAAGAGCGCGAAGAAAGATGAACTTCTGGCGCTGCTCGCGGACGCCGAAGCGAAATAGAAATAATAACGGATTCCACAGGATTCAGAAGGGAAGTGTGCGGAAATGGCAAGTAAAAAGGGCGTAGGAAGTTCCAAAAACGGACGCGACAGCGCAGCCAAGCGGCTCGGCGTTAAACGCGGCGACGGGCAATCGGTGAGCGCGGGCAGCATTTTGGTGCGGCAGCGCGGCACGAAATTCCATCCGGGGAACAATGTCGGGATCGGCGGCGACGACACGCTGTTCGCGAAGGTCGACGGAAATGTGAAATTCGAGCGTTATGACAAAAAGCGCAAGCAGGTCAGCGTGTACGGCGCGCAGAAATGAAAGCGGCTTCCGTTGTACAGATTCAAAGGCGGCTTTCGGGCCGCTTTTTAATAGGATTTTTGAGATATAATAAATAAATGTTTGTAGACAAAGCGGAGATCATCATTCAATCCGGGAAAGGCGGCGACGGGGCCGTCTCGTTCCGGCGCGAGCCGTTCGTGCCCAACGGCGGGCCGGACGGCGGAAACGGCGGAAAGGGCGGAGACGTCGTGTTTTTGGCCGACCATAGCCTGCATACGCTGATGGATCTGAAATTCCGGCGCAAATACAAGGCCGATCCCGGGCAGAACGGGATGGGCGCGAACAAATACGGCAAGAGCGCGGAGGATCTGGTGATCCGCGTGCCGGTCGGCTGCGTACTGATCGACGAGGCTTCCGGGGCTTTTATGGCGGATTTGTCGCAGGACGGCGACCGCTTTGTCGCCGCGGTCGGGGGCAAGGGCGGACTCGGCAACAGCAATTTCAAAAACTCGGTGCGGCAGGCGCCGAATTTCGCGGAAGCGGGCAGCGAGGGACAGAAGCGCACCGTGGCCCTCGAACTCAAGCTGATCGCGGACGTGGGGCTTATCGGGCTTCCAAACGTCGGAAAATCGACGCTTTTGGCCGGTTCGACGGGTGCGAAACCGAAGATCGCAAACTACCATTTCACGACGATCGCACCCAATCTCGGCGTCGTGGAGCTCGGTTATTCAACCTTCGTCCTTGCGGATATTCCGGGGCTGATCGAAGGCGCCGCGGAGGGCGCCGGGCTCGGACACGATTTCCTCAAACATATCGAACGCACGAAAGTGCTGATCCATGTGCTTGACGCGGCAGGCAGCGAAGGGCGCGACCCGTTGGAGGACTATCATACGGTGCGCCGCGAGATGGCGGCGTATTCTCCGCTGCTGCTCGAAAAGCCTGAGATCGCCGCGCTGAACAAAATGGACGTTTGCGACCGCGAAAGCGAGGCTTTCCGGGTTCTTTTGGCCGAGCTTGATTCGGAAGGCGTCCGGTATTATGAGATCTCCGCTATGACCAAAGAAGGCGTGCCGGCGCTGATGAAAGCGGCTCAGGCCTTGCTTTCGGAAGCGGAAGAGGCTGCCGCGGCGGCAGCCGTCCCCGGGGTCAGCGATCAGAGCCGCTGGATGCGCGTCGCGCGGATCGAGGACGATCCGGACTATCGCGACATTCAAATCGAGGCGGCGGAAGACGGCGCTTACGAACTCTCCGGGAAGCAGCTCCATAAGATCTTTCGCTCGACAAATTTCAACGATCCGGGGTCTTTGGGTTATTTGAACGAATACCTTAAGACGTCCGGTGCGATCCGCAAGCTCAAGGCGCGCGGCCTCCGGGACGGCGATACGATCCGGATCGAGGATTTTGACCTCGAATGGTACGACGACGCAAAATGACCCGGGAAGACTGCCTGAAGATTCTTGAGGCATACGGCGCGCCGGAGCATGTGAAACGCCACTGCCTCGGAGTAGGGGACGCCGCGCGGGAAATCGGTTTTGCCCTGAGCGAAGCGGGTTTTCGGAAGGCTGCGGACGTCGGAGGCGGGCCCTTGGACACGGACGTCATCATGACGGCGGGCTACCTGCACGATATCGCGCGTGCGGGAAAGGATCACGACCTCGTCGGGGCGGAGATTGTAACGCCCATAGACGCGGCGGCGGGGGATGTCGTTGCGCGCCATATGAAGCTGATTTTCCCCGAGGACCCGGCGCGGATCACGGAGGCGGACATCGTGTCGCTTGCCGACCGCACGGTGCGCGAGGACCATTATGTGGGGTATGAGGCGCGTATGGCGGATCTGCTCCGGCGTTACGCGGATCAGCCCGAAGTCGTCGCGCGCGTGCATAAAAATATGGATCTGGCGCTGCGCCTGATCGCATGGATCGAGGATTTTTGCGGGAGGGATTTCCAACAGATCGCAACCGGCGGCGCGGTCCGGATCGAACCGCTGCTCGAACGCGTGGAGCGACCGGGGCGTTATATCGGCGGCGAGATCGGTTCCGTGCGAAAAGATTGGCACGCAGATGCGGTGCGGTTTTGCTTCGCCTTCCCCGATCTCTATGAGATCGGGATGTCCTATACCGGATTCCAGATCCTGTACGGGCTTCTGAACGCGCAGCCGGGCGCGCTCTGCGAACGGGTTTTTGCGCCCGCGCAGGATATGGAAAAAGCGCTCTTGGAAGGGGATGCACCGTTGTTTTCGCTGGAATCGCGGCAGCCGGTGCGCGTATTTGACGTTATCGGCTTCACGCTGCAGTACGAACTGTCCTATACGAACGTGGTAAGGATGCTGCTCCTGGCGCGGGTCCCGCTCTATACGTCTATGCGCGGCGAAGCGGACCCGTTCGTCATCGCGGGCGGCCCCTGTTGTGCGAATCCGGAGCCGATGGCGCCGTTTTTCGATCTCTTTTGCGTCGGGGACGGGGAGGATACGCTGCTCGCGCTCTGCGAAAAACTGCGCCTGTGGAAGGCGGAAAAAGCGGCGGGGGGGAATGTCGTGCGTGCGGATTTCCTGAAGGCGGCGGCGGAAATCGAAGGCGTCTATGTGCCGTCCCTTGCGGATGCGGGCAAGCAGCCCGTCGTCCGGCGTGCGGTCGTAGAGGATCTGGAGAACGCGTTCTTTCCGGCGCGCCCTGTGGTCCCGCATATCGAAAGCGTCCATGACCGGGCGGCGGTCGAGATCATGCGCGGTTGTTATCGCAGCTGCCGATTCTGTCAGGCGGGTTTCGCCTGTGCAAAAGTGCGGCGCCGCTCTCCGGAAAAGATCAAGGCGCTGCTGAAGGAAGCGCTCGCGAACACGGGCTATGACGAGGTGTCGCTCCTTTCCCTTTCGACGGGGGATTATCCGGGAATCGAAAGGCTTGTGACGGATTTGATGCAGGAATTGGCGCCGATGGATGTGTCGCTTTCCCTGCCGTCGCTCCGGCTGGACTCCCTGAAGGCGGAGACGCTTGAAAAGATCGCGGAGTACAAACGTACTTCGCTGACCTTTGCGCCGGAAGCCGGCACGCAGCGGCTGCGCGACGTACTCCATAAACAAATCACGGAAGAGGACCTGATGCGTGTGCTCGAAATCGCGCTGCCGCTGGGGTTTCAGAAATTCAAATTTTATTTCATGATCGGGCTGCCGACAGAAACGCAGGAGGACCTTGACGGGATTGCGGGCCTCGCCTGCGCGGCGATCGCGAAAGCGAAAGCGCTCGGCGCCGAACACGGCGTGAAATACAATTTTCATCTGACGGTGAGCGTATCGAATTTTGTGCCGAAGCCCGGGACGCCGTTTGAACGTGAGCGCGGCTGCGGCGAAGCGGAGCTGCTCGAAAAAATTTATTATCTGAAGGAGGCGGTCCGGCGCGCAAAAGGAGCAAATTTTCGCTACCACGATACGCGTATGAGCCATATCGAGATGCTGCTCGCGAAAGGCGACCGCAGCGCGGCGGCGGTCATCGAGCGCGCGGCGCGGGACGGCGCGGGTTTCGACAGCTGGCGCGAATATTTTGATTATGAAAACTGGCTGCGCGCGTTTGAAGCGTGCGGCGTTCCCGCGGAAGACCGCTATACGGGCCTGGACGCGGCGCTCCCGTGGGCGTTCATCGAGGGCGGGAAGGAGTACGGCAGGGAAGGATGAAACGCTGTCTTGTGGAATTTACCAAGACAGGATCGCTGATCTATCTTTCGCATCTCGACTTGACGCGCCTGTTCCTGCGCGTCCTGCGCATGACGGAGCTCCGGCCTTCCTATTCGCAGGGGTTCAACCCCCACCCGAAGATGAGCCTTGCGCTGCCGCTGCCGCTCGGCGTCCATTCGGTCTGCGAATGGCTCGAATTTGAGACGGAGGGGGATACGGGAGACGATCCGCTTGCGCGGCTGAACGCCCGCTTTCCGGAAGGCGTCCACGCGACGCGGTTTTTGGAGAAGCCGGCGGGTTATCCGAAATCCCTGGCTTCCTATGTCGACGCGGCCTCGTATGAGATCCTTATCGAAGGGGTGGAAGACGCGCCGAAAAAGTTCGAAGAATTCTTTGCTCTGCCGCGCATTCCGCTGCTGAAGGAGCGCAAAGGGCGTGCCTCCGAAGTCGATATCCGGCCTCAGATGCTCGACCACCGGATTGTCAAGGATATGCCGGGCCGCCTGCTCGCAAGCGTCACGCTTTCGGCGGGCGCCGGAAATACGCTGAACCCGCTGCGCTTCACGGAAGCGCTGTTGCGCACCTATCCCGATTTGCAAAGCAAATCGATGGAAGGCGCCACTCGAGGATTCCCAAAATCTCCGATTTTGTGGAATCTGCCGGGCACGCAGCTGTGTCCGAAGGCGGCTTCGCCCGCGAGGATGGTCACGCGGACGGCAATTTTGGGTGCGGACGGGAATCCGTTGCTATAAATTCAATAATTCCAACGCTTGAATGCCAAGCGGACTTCCGGTAGGGGGGCGGAAATGGGAAGTACGTCTGGCTAAGAGGCCTTTATGAAGGAAATCGCCCAGTATGGGGGCCGTGAACGCCAAATTGTCACTATGGCGCGTGAAATTCGGTGTTTAGTGACAATTTTCCCGGTTCTGGCCGCGATAGTTATGGGATTTTGTCACTATGGCGCGTAAAATTCGGTGTTTAGTGACAATTTGCCCGGTTCGAACGATTCTGAATTATACAATGTCCTGATATTAAACCTGCTACAGTGAATGCCAAGCGAAGTTCCTGTTAAGAGCGAAAATAAAAATTCCAAAATAATATAAATAAACCATATATTGACATAATCCAATATTTAGGATATATTGTCTGTGAGGTTGCCGTGGCGGATGCTTTGGGTAACGGAAAGGCGCGCGCCTATGTGACAGTAAACATAACGCTTGACGTTATTTCACTTGTGATCCTGGTGCTGCTTCTCAGTCACAAAAAGAAGTAGTACCGCCTGGGTAGACGGTACACTCCAATGATCCTATTAAAATAGTTTCTGCGAGGTGTTCGCCGCAACCAACGGCAACTTCACAATTTTAAGTATAGCAAATTTGATTTTTATGCAAGCCTTTTTTAAATTTGTCGGATTCTTTGTGAATATCTGGAGCAGGAAAATGAAAATGTTTGGAATTAAGATAAATAAAAAGTCCATTACGGTTTTGGTGGCCGCGGTCGCCGTCGCGATCGGGATTCTTCGGTACGCGGCGATACAGGGTGTCTCCGGGGACAGTATCCTGCGCGGCGCGGCGGGCGGAAGCGCCGCGGGTGTCCAGACGGAAAAGGAGGGTTCGGCGGATCCGGCGCAAGCGAACAGCGCGCCTGCCGAAACTTCCGGCGGTCCGTCCGGCTCGTTGGATGCGCCGGCGAAGGAGAGCGCGCCGCCGCAGATGGTGTTTATCGACATCGGCGGCGCGGTGGCCGACCCGGGCGTCATTGCGATGCCGGCGGGCAGCCGCATCTCGGACGCGATCGAGGCCGCGGGCGGGCTGACGGAGGAAGCGGAGACAAAGGAGATCAACCGTGCGACGAAGCTCGCGGACGGGGACAAGATCTATATTCCGACAAAGGATGAGGTGCGGCAGGGGAATTTCCCGCAGGGCGCCGGCAGCGGCGGCGGTACGGCAGGCACAGCGAGTGCGTCAAATACAGCGGGCGCGGCGTCCGCAAACGGCGGCGCTGCCGGCCTTGTGAATATCAACACGGCGAATCAGGCGGCGCTCGAAACGCTTCCCGGCGTGGGGCCGGCCATAGCGCAGCGCATACTTGATTTCCGGACGCGGAACGGCGCCTTCCCCACGATCGAAGCGCTGATGAACGTAAGCGGTATCGGCTCGAAGACCTTTGAAAAATTGCGTGACAAAATCACGGTATGAAACCGACGGCATGATATACTTTTATTTATGAGGCATATATTTGTATACAACCCTGTGGCAGGCGCAGGAAAAGCGCAGAAGACGGAACTGCCGCGCATTCTGGAAGCTGTGAGGGCGGCCGGTGTCGATTATGAGATTCACCGTACGACAAACGCCGGCGAGGCGACGCTATGGGTGCGCCGCCGGCTCGCAAACGCGCCGGAAACAGAGATGCTGCGGTTTTACGCGGTAGGCGGAGACGGAACGCTCGCCGAGGTGCTGAACGGGCTGTACGGCGCCGAAAACGCGGAATTGGCGTGCATCCCGATCGGCAGCGGCAATGATTTTGTCCGCAATTTCGGAGGCGCGTCCGGCGGAGAAGAGCATGATCCTTTCCTGCGGGTAGGCGCGCAGATACAGGGTGAGGCGGTACCTGTCGACGTGATGGAATTTCAATTTTTCCAGGCGGAGGACGAGGACGCAGATGCGGGCAAACCGGAGGACGCCGGCGCCGGCATGGACAGGCTATCGGAATCCGGCGCGGTGCGTTACGCGATCAACATGCTCAATATCGGTTTTGACGCGAAGGTCGTCGCGCATACGCAGCATTTGAAAAAGACGCGCGTTCTGCGCGGAACCGCGGCCTACGTGGCGGGCGTCGTGACCGAATTGGCGGCTTACCGGCCCTGCCGCGCCCAGGTGAAGATCGGGGGCAATCAGCCGTTTGATACGCCGATTTTGCTTGCGGGCGTGGGGAACGGCCGCTTTTCCGGCGGCGGTTTCATGGGCTTGCCGACGGCGTGCGTGGATGACGGGCTGCTCGATGTTTCGATCATTCATTCGGTCTCGCGCCTTGAATTTTTGCGGCTTGTAGGAAAATATCACGCGGGAACGCACACGGATGACCCGCTGCTTGTCGGGCGTATCTTTCAGTGGCAGGCGAGACAGGTGAGTTTCACGCCGGTCGGGCCGCTGACGCTTTCGGTGGACGGCGAGCCTGTCCGTACGCAGACGCCTTTCCGCATCCGGCTGGCGGAAAAGCCGGTGCGCTTCGCTTTGCCCGCAGGCGTTTGCCCCCTTAAGAGAACCGCGGATGAAGCCTCTGAAATAGTAAAATAACTATAAACTTTTAGATAATTCAGGTCTGTTTCAGAAGAACTTTGTTATAATGACGCAGGATAATGTACAACAAATCTACACCAAAGGAGAACTGTAGAAATGGCGGATGAACTCATTGTATCGTCGGGGAAAAAGCCCAACGCGTTTGCAAGACACAAAAAACTCTATATCACCCTCATCGTGATTGCTGCGGTAGTCGTAGTGTACTTTGTCGTTTTGCGGCCTATTGCCGCACGCACTGTACAGAGTGTGACGCCGCCGGAAACGACAACGCTGGCGAAGCAGGATTTGTCGCAGACGGTTGCGGCGACGGGGTATCTGCAGAGTGTGACTTCGCGTACGATCGCGGCCACGTCGGCTACGTCAACTTATAAGGTAAAGGAAATCTACGTTTCGGTTGGCGACAATGTCACCGAAGGCCAGCCGGTCTGCCAATTGGATACAACGGATATTGACCAGCAGATTTCCAATGCGGAGGCGTCGATTTCTTCCTCGCAGGCGCAGGATAATCTCGCGTATACACAGGCGGAGGGCGCACGCGATCAGGCGCTTCTGGCAGCGACACACCCGCCGGCAGGAACCACTTCTCAACAGCAGCAGCAGTTGAACGATGCGTACCATAACGCGCAGGCGCAGGTGGATAAGCTGCAGTTGCAGAACAGCAGCCAACAGCAGCAACAACAGCTTCAGACGCTTTTGCAAACCAAAGATGACTGTACGATCACTTCGCCGATTTCCGGCGCTGTGACTTCCATTAATGCGATGGTCGGATTATCCCAGAATGACCAGTCTTCGGGTTCTTCCTCATCCTCCACCAGTGTCGGGACTTCCGGCCTTATGGTGGTCCAGGATCTCTCCCAACTTGAAATCCCCGCGACGATCGCGGAATACGACGCCGTCACCCTCTCCCCGGGCCTGGCGGTAAAGATCACATCGGATGCGATTGCGGACAAGACATGGAACGGTACCATCAAGACCATTTCACCGGTCGCGACGGATACGAGCGGCAATTTCACGGCGACGATATTGCTGTCGGACCCCGCAAACGGGCTGACGCCCGGCATGAGTACAAAGATGCAGATCGAAGTAAAATCGGTGAAGAATGCCTACGCCGTCCCGTTTGACGCCGTTGTAACGCAGGAAGACGGAACGAAAGTCGTTTACGCGCTGGAAGGCGCCAATGGAGGTACAGGGACAGCAGGCGGCCAGGGCCAGGATACAACGGGCGGCCAGGGACAAGGTGCGGCCGGTACTGGCACAGCAGGCGGCCAGGGCCAGGGTACAACGGCAGGACAAGGTCAGGGCGCAGCGACAGATCAAGGGGC
>WRFF01000026.1 GCA_009778945.1 Clostridiales bacterium
CGACGAGGCACGCCCGCGCTACGGGCTGATGCGCTGCCGCGAGTTCATCATGAAGGACGGCTATTCCTTCGACCGCGACGAGGCGGGGCTCGAGGAAAGTTATCAGAAGATGCGGGCGGCATATACGAAGATCTTTGAACGCTGCGGCCTTGATTTTCGCCTTGTGGCGGCGGACAACGGGGCGATCGGCGGGTCGGGCAGCGAGGAGTTTCAAGCGCTTTGCGAATTCGGCGAAAGCGATATCGCGCATTGTTCCTGCGGCTACGCCGCGACGACGGAACAGGCCGCGGGCGTCGACGCGCCCGGCGGACAGGAGGAGATGCATCCTCCGGAAGAGGTGAATACGCCCGGCACAAAGAGCATCGAGGAAGTGGCCGGCTTTCTCGGCGTTCCGCAGGAAAAGACGCTGAAGGCACTGCTTTTCGTTCTGTATGATGATATAGATGACCAAGGCGTTTATCCGGTCAAAGAATACGCGGCGGTTTTCATTCGCGGTGACCGCGAGCTCAATATGATCAAGCTTCGCAGAGCGCTCGGCGGCGTGGCGGAGCATCTGATCGCGTTTGCGGACATGGAGGCGATGGGCGCGGTCACGGGCAGCGTCGCGGGCTTTACGGGTCCGGCCGGCCTGCATGACTGCCGCATCGTGGCGGACAGCGAGGTTCCGGGCCTGCGCAATCTTGTCGCGGGCGCGTGCAAGGCGGACACGCATGTGAAAAATATGAATTACGGCCGCGACTGGACCGCAGATACGGTTGCCGATCTCAAACTCGTCCACGCGGGGGATCCCTGCCCTGTCTGCGGCCTGCCGCTTGAGATGGCCCGCGGCATCGAAGTAGGGCAGATCTTTCAGCTCGGCACGAAATATTCCCAGTCGATGGGCGCGACCTACAAGGACGAAGCTATGGAAGAACACCTGATGGTGATGGGTTGCTACGGGATCGGCGTCACGCGCACGATGGCTGCCGTCGTCGAACAGCATCATGACGAGGACGGCATCATCTGGCCGCTTGCGGTCGCGCCGTTTCATGTGATCGTCTGTCCTGTAAAAAACGGGGACGCGGAAACCGCCGCGCTCGCGGAAAAGATTTACGAAGATTTGTTGGCAGCACGTGTGGAAGCGCTTTTGGACGACCGCGAGGAACGCCCCGGCGTGAAATTCAAAGACGCCGACGTGCTCGGGATTCCGATCCGTATCACGGTCGGCAAGCGCGCAGCCGAGGGAATCGTCGAATATAAACTGCGCGGCGAGAAGCAGGCCGCGGAGCTGTCCGCGGCGGACGCTGTGGCCCGTGCCGCGGAAGCGGTGCGCCCGTATCTGTAGACAATGGGAAGAACCGCGATGTGGTCGGGCGGCGTACGGGTTGTCATACAGGACGAAAGGGGACGGATCCTGCTCGTGCGGCAGCGTCATGAGGGAGATGGGATCTGGATGCTCCCGGGCGGCGCGATCGAAGCGGGCGAGACTTCGCGGGACGCGGCGGCGCGCGAGGTGCTTGAGGAAACCGGGCTCACCGTGCAAATCGGCCGTCTGCTCTGGTATGTTGAGGAAGTTTCCGAAACACGCGGCCAGCGCTTTGTGAATTTCTTTCTCGCGCGAATCATCGCCGGCTCAGTTCGGCTCGGTTCCGACCCGGAGCTTGGCGGCGCGCAGGTCCTGGAGGATATCGGTTTCTTTTCGCGTGCGGAGACCCAAGCTTTGGAACGCCTCTATCCGGAGTCTCTGCGCGACGAGGTCTGGACTGCGCTGGAGGACGGGGACGCGCCGGATGCCTGGCGGCTGAGAGAATAGTCCCGCCCCTTGCAAATCGGGATAAATACATATTGTATACGATTTCACAGAAACCGAGAGAAATAGGACATATTATTGAAATATCAATGAAATGCAAGTTTTCACAGTTTGAAGTCTCTGTGAAATCTTATCTTTTTGCTTGAATTGGTGTTTTAAACCGCTGTAACATGGGTATATAAGCAGTGTGGGAGAATATTTCATATCGAGTGAAAAGGATATGCAAGGGAAATATGAACAAAAAAGAACTTGATATCAGGGGGTGGGCGTATCATGCAAGGCGTGTATTTTGGCCTGTTTGCGCCGTGATGGCGAGCCAAATCTCGAAAAGCATGAAACGGCTGTTTCCGTCAAAAGGTTCCATTGAAAGAGAAGGATTGCGCCTGCTGCTTATCGGGCGGCATCGCGCGCACACGGCCCAGGCCGCTGCGCCGCGGCATTTGAAGTTGGGCATTTCGATTGCGGCCGCGCTTGCGGTGACGCTGTGTATACTTACGGTCACGCTGACCGGTTCGCAGGTGATGGCCGTTACCGTGAATGGGCAGATGGTTGGCTATGTGAACGATGAGGCTGAATATACCAATCTGATGCAGAGCGCGAAAGCGAAGATTTCCAAAGAGAACGGAAACACAGAACTGGTTATAAAGGAAAACAAGATTGCGCTCGCGCCGACCTTTGTGCCGGGCGACGAGAAGAAGGTTGCGGAAAAGGCCGTCAGCGAGGACAAACTGGTCGATACGCTGATCAGCCAAAACGCGGTCGAAACCAATGTGTACACCCTGAACGTCGCCGGGAAAGAAGTCGGAAAATTCGGCTCGCTCACAGAAGTAACGGATACGCTGAACAGTGTAAAGCAAGAGGTGAGCGGCGATCAGAACAGTCAGAGTGACAACAAAGGCGCTTTCCAGGAGGATATCGCAATCCAGAGCCAGACAGAAGCGCTGGGGCAGGCGGACAACCTCTCCGATCCGCAGGCCGTGAAGGATACGTTGCTGGCCGGCGGCGATCAGTCGGCGCCGCTTGTCCATTATGAGACGACGGGTGTCGAAACCACTACGGAACCGGTTGATTTTAAAACGACGGAACAGAAGGATCCCGATATGGCGTGGGGAGACCGCGAGACCGCTCAGGCCGGTGTTCCCGGCGAACGTACGGTGACGCGCAATGTGACGCGCGTGAACGGCGAGGTCACAGCACAGGAGGAAATTTCCTCCGAGGTGACAAAAGAGCCGGTCGATGAGATCGTCAAAGTCGGAACGAAGCTTTCGCAGCTCGGCGATACGGGCGACGGAAAACTCGGGAAACCGCTTGCGAGCTGGACGTTCTCCCGCGGCGTGAGCCCCTCGCATACGGGCGATGATTTGTGCGCGCCGGAAGGTTCGCCGATCTATGCGGCCGAAGCGGGGACGGTCATCTTCACGGGACAGTTTGGCGGTTATGGGAATCTTGTGAAAATCGATCACGGAAACGGGCTCCAAACCTGGTACGGGCACTGTGAAGGATTCAATTGCGCGGCCGGAGATACCGTCGCGCGCGGCCAGCAGATCGCGACGGTCGGCGATACGGGACATGCGACCTGCTTCCATCTTCACTTTGAGGTGCGCGTGAACGGCGCGGTGGTGGAGCCGATGGATTATCTCCAATAAGCGTTTCCCTGAGATATGTTAAAATAAATGGTGGGCGCAAGCGCCCGCCATTTTTTATTACGGAAATGCTGACCGAGGTTTTAATCAGTGTTTTCACGGCAAGAGGAGTTTTTCGGAATGAAGATATACAATTCCATGACGCACAGCAAGGAGGAATTCGTTCCGCTGCACGAAGGCGAAGCGCTGGTCTATGTCTGCGGCCCGACCGTCTATAATTATTTTCATATCGGGAACGCGCGGCCTTTCGTTGTCTTCGACACGCTGCGCCGATATCTCGAATACCGCGGCCTGAAAGTCAATTTTGTGCAGAATTTCACGGATGTGGACGACAAGATACTCGCACGGGCGAGCGAAGAGGGGATCTCTTCCCGCGAGGTGGCGGACAACTATATCGAAGCGTATTTCGAAGACGCGCAGGCGCTTGGCGTGCGCAAGGCGACGGCGCATCCGCGTGTGACCGAAAATATCGCGGAGATTATTTCGTTTATTGAAACGCTTGTTGAGAAAGGGCACGCGTATGCGGTCTCAAGCGATGTGTATTTCGATACGGAGAGCTGGCCGGCATACGGAAAGCTTTCGGGACAGGATCTTTCGGAACTCCGGGCCGGAGCGCGCGTGGATGTCGATGAACGCAAACGCAGCCCGCTCGACTTCGCGTTGTGGAAGGAGGCGAAAGAAGGCGAGGACTTGTTCTGGGACAGCCCCTGGGGCAGGGGCCGCCCGGGCTGGCATATCGAATGCTCCGCCATGTCCAGGAAATATCTCGGCGCTACGATTGATATTCACGCGGGCGGGCAGGATCTCATCTTTCCGCATCACGAGAACGAAATCGCGCAGTCTGAAGCCGCGAACGGCGTCCCGTTTGCGCGCGTCTGGATGCACAACGGCTATATCACGATCGACAAGGAGAAAATGGCGAAATCGAAGGGCAATTTCTTTACAGTGCGCGACGTTCTGAAGGAATATGACGGGGAAGCCGTCCGTTTTTTCCTGCTTGCGGGGCACTATCGCGGGCCGGTCGATTTCAGCCGGGATCTGATGGAACAGTCCAAAAACGCGCTGGCCCGGATGCGCAATGCGAAGGAGACACTCGAATTTCTTTCGAAGAAATCAGACGCGCCGTTTACGGAAGAGGAAAAGGGAAGTCTCACTTCGCTCGGCGCGTACCGCGAAAAATTTATCGCTGCGATGGATGACGATCTGAATACGGCTGACGCGATCGCGGTGATCTTTGAGTTGATCTCGGAGATTAATTTGAAGATCAAGGACGGCGCGTCCGGCGAATATACGGGCGGAGTGCTTGCACTGTTGCTCGAGCTTTCGAATGTGCTCGGACTGCTGGAGAATCGGGAGTCCGAGGCGCCTACGGGAGAAGACGCGGATATCCGTGCGCTCGCAGAAGAACGGGAACAGGCGCGCGCGGCGAAAAACTGGGCGCGTGCGGATGAAATCCGGGAGCTCCTGAAAGCGAAAGGGATCGTGCTAAAGGACACGCCGCAAGGCGTACAGATCCTGCGGGAGGACGCCTGACCGGAGGGGCGGGCAGAAACGTCCCGATGGAACCCAAACGTTTACAACTGCCCAAGGGCAAGAAATTTGCCTATAGCACGATGGCACTGGTCGTTTTTTGCTGGGGCTACGAATATATTGCCGCGAAAGCTGCGCTTGTCGTCATTGCTCCGCTTTCGCTGATCTGCATCAAGTATACGATCAGTTTCGCCTTTCTGTTCCTTGTGAAATGCGCGATCGACCGCCGTTTCCCGTTTTCGCTTCGGGATCTGCCGCTTCTGATCGTCTGCGCGGTTTTCGGCGAACTCCTGTATTATGCCTGCGAGTACGGCGCCATGTCCTACCTCCCGGTCTCCGTGATCAGCATCGTGCTGGCCTTCGTTCCGGCGGTCTCGGTAGTTATCGAATTTTTTCTGTATAAGCGCCGTGCGAACAAGCGCATTGTCATCGGAATCGCGGTGGGGATCGTCGGCGTCGCGTTCGTCATCGGCGGCAATCTGTCAACTTTTCTCACGGGAGGCGGGATCGGTTATCTGCTCGTCTTCGGCGCGGTCTTTTGTTGGAACATCTACAATTTTGCGACCGCAGGCCTCACGGGCAAATACAAGACGCTCGATCTGACGCTCTATCAGGCAGTCTGCACCGTGCTGCTCTCGTTCCCTTTCCTGCTGCATACGCTGCCGCCGGCTTCCGCGTTCACGCCCTATGTGATTTTCGGCGTGTTCTATATCGGTCTCCTCAGCGGCGGCGCGGGGCTTTTCCTTTATGTGAACGCCATCGCGCGCCTCGGCCCGACGCCGGTCTCCCTCATGACAAATTTGCTGCCGGTCACGACGACGTTCTTCGGCTTTCTGCTGCTCGGAGAGCGTATCCTGCCGCTTCAGTTCGTCGGCGGCGCGATTGTTATCCTCTCCGGAATCGTAGTAATATGGGAGAAAGATAAGTTGGATACGGCAAGGATCGGGCGCAGGCAGGAAATCGATGATTGAAGAGATGATGCAATTTTATAACAGCGGTACGACGAAGCGGAACGGCGATTTTGAATCCATAAAGAAAAAGCGCGTGACGACCCTGGCCTATGTTGGGGACGCTATTTATGAGGTCTTTGTGCGCGTCCGCCTCGCGTCGGGGGGGGAGCTTTCGACGGATCGCCTGAGCCGCGCCGGCGTGCGCTATGTGCGCGCCTCCGCACAGGCAAGGGCGATGCGCGCGCTGCTCGAAGGCCTGCCGGAGGAAGACAAAACACTTGTACTCCGGGCGCGCAATCACCGGCCGCGCAGCGTCCCGAAAAACGCGGATCCGGTCGAATACCGCTGGGCTACGGCTTTTGAGGCGCTGATCGGCGCTCTGTATCTGAGCGGGCGGGAAACGGAGATGGAGGAATTGATCGCGAAAGCGATACGGGTCATTGATGAAGAATGAAATAAAAAATAACATGAAGAATGAAAGAGAAAATCTGATCTACGGGCGCAACGCGGTGACGGAGGCGATCCGCGGCGGGCTCGGCGCGGAGAAGATCCTGATCCAGCAAAATATCGAAGGCGAGGGCAAGAAAGTCTTCGCGCTTGCGAAAAAGGCGGGCATCCCTGTGCAGGCGGTTCCGCGCTTTGTGCTCGATAAGGAGACCGGCGGCGCAGCCCATCAGGGGGTGGTTGCCTATACGACGGAGTTTGCCTACGCGGAACTTTTGGATCTTTACGACGCGGCGCGCGCCGCCGGCGAAGCGCCATTCCTGCTTGCGCTCGATGGCATCGAGGATCCGCACAACCTCGGCTCCATCCTGCGTTCGGCGGAGGGCGCGGGCGTACACGGCGTCGTCATCCCGAAACACCGCGCCGCTTCTGTAACAGCGGCCGTGATGAAAGTCTCGGCGGGCGCGGCGGCGCATATAAAGGTAGCGCGTGTTCCCAATCTCACGGCGGCGCTTGCGGATATGAAAGGACACGGCGTGTGGATCTTTGGGCTCGAAGCGGACGGTTCTCCGTACCGCGAGGCGGACTATGGCGGCAGCGGCGGCCTCTGCCTTGTGATCGGATCCGAAGGCGCCGGCGTCAGCCGTCTCGTGCGGGAAGCCTGCGATTTTCTCATTGCAATCCCCATGCACGGACAAATCGGTTCGTTGAACGCAGGAAGCGCGGCGGCCGTCGCATTATTTGAAATTGCGGCGCGGCGCGGGGAGGGAACGGCGTGACACAGGCATTTGCAGGACGGACAGAAGCGGAAATCATTGCGCTCGCGGCAGCAGGTGACGAACGCGCGCTCGGCGCAATTTTTTCCGAGTACAGCGAACTGCTGCGTTCCCGGGCAAACCTGTATTTCATTGTGGGCGCGGACCGTGACGACGTAATTCAAGAAGGCATGATCGGGCTGTTTGTCGCCATTCGCAGTTTTGACCCGGGCGCGGGCGCGTCGTTCCGGACCTACGCGGAGCTCTGTATTAAGCGTCAAATCCTCAACGCGGTGAAGATGGCCGGGCGCAAGAAACATATCCCGCTGAACGAAGCGGTCTCCTTCGACAGCCTGCCGCAGGGCGGAGAACAAGGCGCCGGCCTCGATCTCCTGAGCGGCCCGCGCGAAACGGATCCGGAGTCGATCGTTCTTTATGCCGATCTGCTGCGCTATGTGGACAGCAATGCGCCTAAGGTCTTCAGCAAGTGCGAACGCGAGGTCTGGACAGCCTTCATCGCCGGCAGGGAACCCGCGCGCATCGCGGCGGAACTCGGTATGACGCCGAAGGCTGTGACAAACGCGATCCAGCGCATCAAACAAAAAGTCGAAAAACTCATCGCCCTCTACTGAAAATATTGCGAGTGGAACGCCATTTTATGGTACAATATGCCTTGCGTACGCTGTCCTAACTCAGTCGGTAGAGTACCTCCTTGGTAAGGAGGAAGTCGGCGGTTCGAGTCCGCTGGACAGCTCCATTTGACCCGCATGGCCGCTCGCTTTGCGGGTTTTTTCACGCGCATATTTCCGTTTTTAGCGTACCCACTATTTCGTAAGAATAGTGGGTATGAAAGGATGTGTCCCGCGTGCCTGTTTTTCACTCCAGCTACCGTTCCCGACTGTCTTTTTTCGCGGCTTTCCGCGCGGACGTTTTGCGGGGCATATCCTTTTCTTTGTCCGGCGATTTCGACTCTTTTTTCGCGTCAAGGAGTTGTTGCTTGATACTCGGCTTTTCCGTGTTTGTTTTTGAAAACAGGCTGTCGATTTTCGCGATTTGTTCATGCGCCGTCGTCCCCATGACATGGGAATAGGTGTTGAGTGTGAGCGTTACGTCGGAGTGACCGAGGATATCCTGAACGATCTTTGCAGGGACTTCGGCTTCGAGCATCCGCGTCGCGAACGTATGCCGCAGCGCGTGGAATGTGACGTGTTCGATTCCCGCCTTGTCGGAGATTTTGTCCATCATCTGCCGGACACGGCGCGGCTCTATCACTGTGCCGACATTGGAGCAGAAGACGAGGTCTCGCTCATTCCACGCCGACCCCGCTTGCGTTTTCTCCGCATCCTGCCTTTCTTTGTGGGCCTGCAATGCGGGGACGAGATTTTCGAGTATCGGGACGGTTCGCCGTCCGGCTTTTGTTTTGGGTTCCGAAAAGATGATTCTGGTTTCCTGTGTGTCCGGGTCTTTGACGCGCAGGACGGAGCTTTTCACAGAAATGCTCTTTGTGCTGAAATTTATACAGTCCCAAGTGAGCGCGAGAATTTCTCCGCGCCTCATCCCCGTGGCGAGCGCGAGCGTATAGAGGGCTTCCAGCCTGTGGCCTTTGCAGGCCTCTATAAATTTTCTCTGCTCCTGCTCCGTCAGAATGCGAATTTCCTTTTGTCCCATCTTCGGAGCGACCGCCGACCTGACCGGGTTTGCCGCGATGAGTTGATTGCGGACGGCTTGCTCAAACGCGCCGGAGAGGATGATTTTCACTTTTTGAACCGTCCACGGCGCATAGGCTTTTCGCTTCCTCGTATCGGTTGCCATCTCGTTCAGTAATGTCTGGATATGCAGCGGCCTGATTTGCCTAAGCTCCATATTGCCAAGAGAGGGGCGTATATGCGTTTCGATGTTTTGGTGATAGCTGGCGTAGGTTGCCGGACGGACGCTGTTTTTCTTGTATTCTTTCATCCATGTGTCAAGCCATTCGCCGACCAATAAATCAGAAGCCATCAAATCCTGATCTTTATCCATACCGATATTTAGTATCAAGTCTCGCAGTTTACGCTTTGCTTCGCCCTGTGTGGGCGCGTAGACGGATTTTGTCACACGCTTCCCATAGTCGTCCGTGAAGCTGAACCGTCCTTCCCAAGAACCGTTTGGACGGCGGCGCAGAGAGCCGTCGCCTTTGTCACGCCTGATGTTTGCCATCCACGCCGCCTCCTTTTCGCTTCCCGGCCTGCTCATTTACCCATTCCTGAAAGAGGTCTGCTGGGATGACAATGCGGTTTCCGACATAGATGGCAGGGAAACCTTTCTGCGTTACAAGCCTGTACGCGCTGTTTCTTCCAACGCCCAAAACACGCTGGATGTCTGCGACTGTATAAAAATTCACTTCAAAGCCTCCTTTCCGTGATGAAATAACTGCCGGGGTTTTTGTCCCCTTAATAACTACACGGATTGAAAACGCGATTTTGGCAACACTTCGGCAGAGTTTTTGAAAAATATTTTTTCGGGCCTTGAATTCTTGCCAAAAAGCCCTTATGAATCCGTGTAGTTATTAGGGGATAAAGAAGAACAGCAAGCATAGGAAGTGTGGCCACACTTCCGAAAAACGCCTCGCCTACGCCATGCGTCGAAGCGATCTGCTTGTTGGGATAATCCCAAACCCTTAGTAATCGAAAGGCGGTGTAAAATGAGCGGACGGGAAAGAAAAGTGCTGATGAAATTCTTCGTCACGGAACAAGAGCGTGACATGATTTTTGAAAAAATGGGACTGTTGAACACAGAGAATCTTTCGGCCTATCTGCGCAAGATGGCGATAGACGGATATATCATCAACGTCGATTATTCCGATATTAAGAAAATGACTGCGGAGATACAAAAAACCGGCGTGAACGTCAACCAGATAGCGCGGCGCGTGAACGCGACCGGTAATGTATACGAGCAGGATATTAAGGAGATAAAAGAGAAGTTGGCCGAGATATGGCGGTTGCAAAGATTGGGTTTGTTAAAAGCGCGTTAGCCAAGGCTTTTTAGCGATGCGTTTTCCCTATTCTGCGTGAAATTTCAAGCCGTGTCTGATATAATCGAAACCGTTATGCTTCAAGAAGGTAAGAGTGAATGATTGGCGCAATCATCGGAGATATTGTTGGCTCCCGGTTTGAGTGGAACAATATCAAGACCAAAGATTTTGAATTTCTGACGTATCATTGCGCAGTTACAGATGACAGCATTATGAGCCTTGCTGTGGCAAAGGCTCTGCTTGATTGTAGCGGCGATTATACAGACCTTGGGACCGCCACTGTCAAGTCTATGCAGGATGTTGGCCGCCCGTACCCAAATTGCGGCTACGGTGGGATGTTTCGTAAATGGATGTACTCTGACAACCCCTCGCCATACAATAGCTTTGGTAATGGCGCGGCCATGCGTGTTTCTGCTTGTGGATTTGTGGCGAAAACGCTTGATGAAGCAATCGGACTTTCCCACAAAGTGACGGAAGTGACGCACAATCATCCGGAAGGAATTAAAGGCGCGGAGGCAACCACTGTTTGTATTTTTCTCGCCCGCGAGGGGAAGAGCATTCTTGAAATACGCGACTATGTAAATAAACATTATTACCCGATGGACTTCACGCTTGATGGTATACGCGATACTTACAAATTCGACGTAACTTGTCAAGGTAGCGTACCGCAGGCAATAATGGCGTTCTTGGAATCCTCTTCATACGAAGACGCGATACGAAACGCCATCTCCATCGGCGGAGATAGCGATACGCTCGCCGCTATCACGGGCGGTATTGCGGAAGCTTTTTATGGTGTCCCAACCGATATGCGCAAGCACGCGCTCACGTTTCTCGATGAACGATTGCTTGGCATACTCACAGACTTTGAAAATGAATATCCTCCGGCACTCGAAAAGGCGACAAACGAAATGCCCGTCAAGGTGAACGGGCGCAAGCGCAACATAAAAGGAAACTCCCGCGAGGAGGTCTTGCAAAATTCGTTTTTGACGGCAGATGAAGACTACGAAGCTTCGACAATTGCAAACGAGGAAACGACCAGTCAAAAACTGTTTCATCACTTATTTGAAGCCTGTAATATTTTGCGAGGCCCCATCAATCAGGACGAGTACAAAAGCTATGTCACGCCGATATTATTTTTCAAACGGCTGTCCGACGTTTACGACGAAGAAACGGCAAAAGCTCTCGAAGAGTCCGGCGGCGATGAAGAGTACGCTGCTTTTCCTGAAAACCATAGGTTCATTATTCCCGATGGATGTCATTGGAATAACGTACGGGAAGCAAGTGAGAATGTCGGCAAGGCAATCGTTGACGCTATGGCCGGAATCGAACGCGCCAATCCAGACACTTTGTTTGGTGTGTTTTCAAGTTTTGACGATGCCAACTGGACAGATAAAAGCAAGCTCTCTGACGAACGTCTCAAAGACCTCGTAGAGCACATGAGCAAAATCAAAGTCGGCAATGAAAACTACAATGCAGATGTGATGGGCGACGCTTATGAGTATCTCATCAAAAAATTTGCCGATCTCTCAAAGAAAAACGCAGGTGAGTATTACACTCCGCGCTCGATTGTGAAACTGCTCGTCATGCTCCTTGCGCCGAAAGCGGGCGAAACGGTTTACGACCCGGCTTGTGGCACGGGCGGTATGCTCATTGAGGCTATTCACTATATGCACAATGACAAGAAAACCTACGGAAAAATATATGGACAGGAAAAGAACTTGTCCACATCTGCCATTGCCCGAATGAATTTGTTCCTGCACGGAGCGCAGGATTTCAAAATTGCGCAAGGCGACACATTAAGAAGCCCACATTTCCTGCATCGTGGCGCTCTTATGACATTCGATTGCGTTATTGCAAATCCCCCGTTTTCGCTTAAAGCGTGGGGCGCGGAGCAATTTGCAAGCGACGTATACGGACGCAACCTTTGGGGGAGTCCAACTGACAGCAACGCGGATTTCGCTTGGCTCCAACACATGGTCAAATCTATCGACGCAAAAAATGGACGGCTGGCCGTCATTCTACCGCAGGGTGTGTTGTTTCGCGGGGGCAAAGAGGGGGATATTCGCAAGGCGATGATTGAATCCGACAAACTCGAATATGTCATTGCGCTAACGGGCGGCATCTTCTATTCTGCTGGTGTATCTGCTTGTATTCTTGTTTTGAATAACAACAAGCCGGAATCGCATTGCGGCAATGTTTGCCTCGTGGACGCGACAAACATCTATACGGCGCAACGAGCGCAAAACATCATGACGGAAGAGAACGTTGACGAAGTATTCAAACTCTGCGTTGACTATACGGATGTAATAGAAAAGGCGAAAGTAGCAAGCCTTGACGATATACGCGAAAAGGGACACTCTTTATCGGTCAGCAGCTATATTGAAAAAGCCGCGAAAGAAACTATTGCGCCAGCGGAAGTGAGGCGACAATTCTACGACGCGCTCAACGCCGCCTACGCTGCCGAGGCAAAATTTAAAGCTCTGTTGACAGAAGGCGGTTATATCCATGAGTAAGCGTATCACCCTTGAAGAACTGAAAAGCTATCTGTGGAACTCCGCCATCCTGCTTCGGACGAATATTGACGCAGGTTCCTACAAACAGTACATCTTTCCGCTCCTTTTTTTCAAACGAATAAGCGATGTTTGGGACGAGGAATGCAATAACGCGATTGCGGAGTATGGCGACGAGGAAGCTGTTTTCTTTCCTGAAATCCATCGCTTTGCGTTGCCGACAGGTCATCATTGGAGCGAAGTTCGCGAAGCAAGTGAAAATGTTGGCGTGGAAATCGTGAATGCTTTCCGTTCCATCGAACGCGCGAACGCTGATAAACTTATGGGCGTTTTTGGCGACGGCGCATGGACAAACAAAAACCGTTTACCGGACGAATTGCTCAAAGACTTGATAGAGCATTTCTCTACCTTGACGCTTTCGATTGAGAATTGCCCGGAAGATGAACTCGGGCAAGGCTATGAATATCTGATACGAAAATTTGCCGATGATAGCGGTCACACGGCGCAGGAATTTTATACGAACCGTACCGTCGTACATTTGATGACGGAACTTCTCAAACCGCAGTCCGGTGAAGCGATATATGATCCGACGTGCGGGAGCGCCGGGATGCTTATTTCGTCCATTGCTTATCTCAAAGAGCAAGGTAAGGAGTGGCGCAACGTCAAGATATACGGACAAGAGATAAACGCGCTGACCTCGGCTATCGCCCGGATGAATTTGTTCTTGCATGGCGTAAAAGATTTTGAGATTGTCAACGACGACACCCTGACAACTCCTGCATTCATAGAGCACGGTCAGCTCATGCAGTTTGACATGATTCTCGCAAATCCTCCGTATTCTATCAGCCAATGGAACCGCGAAGCGTTCGCTGCCGACAAATATGGGCGAAACGTCCTCGGCACCCCGCCACAGGGACGCGCTGACTACGCTTTTTTCCAGCACATTCTCAAAAGCCTGAACCCGCAGACAGGACGTTGCGCAATCCTGTTTCCGCATGGCGTATTATTCAGAGCCGAAGAAAGCAGTATGCGCGAGAAGCTGATAAAGTTGGACTTGGTGGAGTGTATTATCGGGCTTGGGGCGAATTTGTTTTACAACGCGCCGATGGAAGCCTGTATCGTTATTTGCAGGACGAACAAGGCTGCCGCACGGCGTGGACAGGTTCTCATGATTAACGCGGTCAATGACGTAACGCGCAAGAATGCGTACAGCTACTTGGAGGACGCGCATATCAAGAAAATCGCGAACGCATACGAGAAGTACGTTGATATTGACGGGTTCGCAAAAGTCATCACCATTGCGGATGCGGAGAGCAACAATTTTTCCCTGAACATTCCGCTTTACGTCAGAGAAGTTGTCGATGAAGAATTGGTAGATTCTCGTACGGTAGATGAATGCGCGACAGCGTGGCTCGACAGCGCTTTTGAAATGCGGACAGCCTATGCGGATTTGAAGTCCCATTTTGACGATGGGAAAGTTATCTACGTCTTTGAACCGCCGGAACTGCTCATGGTTGCCGAATCGACCGAGGAGGTCTATGACGCGGGGAGTGGAGGCGACGGCGATGAGGATTAGACTTGGGGATGCGGCTCGGGAATGCCGCGAAACAATAAAAGGGAGCAAGCATGGTTTGCCCGTTGTCGGACTCGAACACCTCGCGCCGTCAGATATAACGTTATCCGATTGGAGCAAAGACAGCGACAACACGTTTACCAAGGCGTTTTATAAAGGACAAATGCTCTTTGGCCGCAGACGCGCCTATCTAAAAAAGGCTGCGCTTGCGCCGTTTGATGGTATATGCTCCGGCGACATCACGGTGATTGAAGCCAAGCCGGACATACTCCTGCCAGAATTGTTGCCGTTCATCATACAAAATGACACGTTCTTTGATTTTGCAATCGGCAAATCTGCGGGTTCTCTTTCGCCCCGCGCGAAGTGGGAGCATTTGCGGGAGTTTGAATTTGAGCTACCGGCCCTCGCAGAGCAACGCAAACTCGCAGACCTGCTTTGGGCGGCAAATACGGCTCGGGAAGCGTATAAAAAGCTCGTTTCTGAGACCGATGAACTTGTGAAATCGCAATTTATCGAGATGTTGAAGCTGTCGGGTGTGGATGAAAACTCGTTTGTGGAGCTTGAAAAAGTTTGTTGTCGCCCTCCACAAAATGGAGTTTATAAGAAAGCCACTGGCGAAGCC
>WRFF01000027.1 GCA_009778945.1 Clostridiales bacterium
CGCTTCTTCCGTCATTTTGTCAAATTCATCTGCCATATCCATACCTCCTTACTATCAATAATATCCCATATCTGTCTTCCGCCGCATAGCGGGAAAAACCATTTATGGTGAAAGCATATCATATCTACATAAAAAACACAAAAAAAACACAATGCGCCGTCCGCTGACCTGATCTTTGACCCCACACTTGCCCGGAATTTCTTCTCGGGGCTTACTCCTAAACTGCGCCATGCTCACCGCTCCGGAAACCGGAAACGGCTTACGTGGGTCCTTTCGCCCGCAGCTGGCCTGGACTTTCAATCACAGCCGGACAGCGCATTTTTATTGTACCCCTTTTCATCTTTGCAGACATACGACTCGTTATTATGATATAAATAATAATAGCGGCAGAATAATCAAAGCGATCAGGAAAGATTATTGCTTCGCCAATTAAATACTGCACTGAATTGGCGAGGTAGTTTGACGGGCCGCAAGGCGCAAAACGCAGCAATACTGGTAGTATTGCGAGGCTTTGCAACACAGCGGGACGCCAAAATAACCGCCAAAATGTGTAGTATTTAATTGGCGGAGCAATAATTATGATGGAAATGTTGGTAGCGTTCGGATCGGTTATACTCATCAATATCGTCCTGAGCGGCGACAACGCGGTGGTGATCGCAATGGCCGGCCGCAATCTTCCGGGGAAACAGAGGAAACAGGCAATTTTTTGGGGCAGTGCGCTGGCGGTGGCCCTGAGGATCATGTTGGTGATTGTCGCGACTTTCCTGCTGCAAATCCCCTTTCTCAGGCTCGCCGGCGGTATCGCTCTGGTCTATATAGGGATTCGCCTGCTCTACAGCGAAGACGAAAAGATGGAAGTGGCGGGCAATTCCGGTCTTGGGAGCGCCATCAGGACGATCCTTGTGGCGGACCTGATTATGAGCCTGGACAATGTGCTGGCCATCGCCGGAGTGGCCAAGGGAAATTGGGTAGTGCTGATCGTCGGACTTGCGGTCAGCGTTCCTTTGGTTGTGTTCGGCGCTTCGCTTCTGTCAAAACTGATGGGCCGCTTTCCAATCATCGCTTATATCGGCGCCGCTCTGATCGCTTACACAGCGGCGGAGATGATGGTTACGGATTTAAAGGTTGGGGAGTATCTGGAACCACATTCGCTGATTCTGAAAATCGTGCTCGTCGTCGGCGTGGTGGGCGTCGGTTATCTGCTGCACCGCCGGGCGACGTCGAAAAAGGCGGAGAAGGGCGAAAGCGAGTCATAAGCCGCGCGCCGTGTCTCCGGCGCGTCCGTCGGCGCCGATCGCGAAAGCGAAGAAATCCGCCGCTGCCGCGCCGCCTCCAAGAAGCGCTTCGGCGCAGGCGTCCGCCGTACTTCCCGTCGTAAAAATATCATCCACGACCAGCACGCGCTTCCCGGAGATTTCAAGGGAGCGGAAGCCCGCTTGCATATTCTCCCGCAGCGTGATCTCGCCCGAGAGATTGCGCCGCCTGTCATCGCGTGAGAGGCCGCTCATAACCCCCGTTTCATGGACGCGCGCCAGCAGGCCGGGAGCATACGGCAGTCCGCTCCGCCGTGAGAAGCCGCGCGCCAGCAGTTCCGCCTGATCATAGCCGCGGCGCGCTTTCTTGCGCGCGTGCATCGGCGCCGCGCAGACCAGATCATAAACAGGGAGTTCGCCGGTCCCGGGGTCGGCGAAAGAGAGGAATCGCTGCGCCATCAGCTGGCCCAGCGCCTCCGCCATATGCGGGCGTTCGCGGTATTTCATATCCCGCACAAGGCCCGCCGCCTTTCCCGCATAGGAGACGCACGCGTAGCCTCGCCCGAAAAGATGCGCCGCACCCGCGCAGTCCCGGCAAACCGGTTTTGGGTTTTCCGGTGCGAGCGGCTTGCCGCAGCGCGCGCAAGTCCGGCCCCTTACCCACGGCAGATCCGTGAGACAGGCGCCGCAGAACGGAAGCTTGGCCTGCCCGTCCTTATTCTTATTCTCATTTTCACATTTTTTCGCGTTCCATACGAGCGGGCGCCCGCATGAGAGGCAGTACAGATTTTCGGGGTAAAAAAGATCCAGGAAGCGCCCGCCGCCCGCCGCCGCTACCACGGATTCCCCGGCGCGTCGGCCGCCTCCCGCAAAAACGCCGCAAGCGCCGAATACCGCCCTCGGTCGGAAGCATTCGCAATCATCGCGTCCATTCGCTCCTCGCTGCCCACGAGCACCACAAGATCGCGCCCGCGCGTCACCGCCGTATACAGCACACCCCGGGAAGCAAGCATCGGCGGCACGAACATCATGGGCATCACAACGACCGGATACTCGCTGCCCTGGCTCTTGTGTACGGTAATCGCGTAGGCAAGCTCGATATTTTCAAGGCCGTCGCTGTCATATTTCGCGAGCCGGGCGCCGTCATAGACGACGGAAACCGTCCCTTCCTCTTCGTCGACGCACTCGATGACCCCGATATCACCGTTGAACACACCCTCCCCTTTTTCAAAATCAGACAGCCCGATCCAGGAAAGCTCATAATCGTTTTTCATCTGCATCACCTTGTCGCCTTCCCGGAAGACGCGGCGGCCGTATTCGCGCTCGCGCTTTCCGGGCGCCGGCGGATTGAGCCGCTCCTGCAGCGCCTGATTGAGGTTGATCGTCCCGAGCAGGCGATTTTTGACAGGCGTGACGACCTGTATCTCCGAGAGGATATCCCGGATTCCGAGAAAGCCCGGCAGGCGCTCGGCGCAGAGGTCGAGGATCGTGCGCAGGCAATCCTCCTCGGTCTGTTTGCGGTAGAAAAAGAAATTGCCTTCCCTTTCGTTTACCTGCGGTTTTTCGCCGTGATTGATGCGGTGCGCGTTTGTGACGATCAGGCTCTCCGCCGCCTGCCTGTAGATCTCATGCAGCGCCTCGTATTCCACGCGTTCCGAAGCGAGCATATCCTTCAACACGCTGCCCGGCCCCACCGGGGGGAGCTGGTCGGCGTCGCCGACAACGATAAGCCGCACGCCCGAAGGCAGCGCCTTCACAAGCGCCGCCATCAGCAGCGCGTCGATCATCGACGCTTCGTCCACGATCAGCGCGTCGATATCAAGCGGGTTCCCCTCATCCCGCCCGAATCGCATCAGCTCTTCGCAGGGCTCGCCGCCGCCTGCCGCAGGCGCGGGGCTGTACTCAAGCAAGCGGTGGATCGTCTTTGCCTCATAACCGGTTTGTTCCGTGATCCGCTTCGCCGCGCGTCCCGTCGGCGCCGCGATCGCGAGGTCGAATCCGCACCAGGCCAGGATATCCGCAACCGCCCGGATAATCGTGGTTTTGCCCGTCCCGGGGCCGCCCGTAATGACAAAGACGCCCGCGGAAAGCGAGAGCGCGATCGCCTGCTTCTGTTCCTCCGAAAGCGTGATTCCCTTGGACGTTTCCATCGCCGCCGCGAACTGCTCCGTATCCGCCTGCACCGGTTTCAATTCCGCGCGCATCAGCCGCAGCAGGCCGTTCGCGACACCCCGCTCCGCCTCATAATAGAAGGAGAGGAAAAAAGCACGGGCGCCGGAAAGATTCCGGCACTCGATCTCCCCCTCAAGCACGAGCGCGAGCAGCGCGTCGTCGATTTCCTCGCGCATCACGCCGAGCATCTCCGACGCCCGTTCGAAAAGCACTTCTTCGGGCAGATAGGTATGGCCGTCCACAGCCGCCCGGGAAAGCAGGAAAAAACAGCCGCTCTTGATCCGCTGTTCGCTGTTCTCCGCAAAACCCATGCGGAGCGCGATTGCGTCCGCCGTCTTAAAATCGATCCCCTCCGCCTCGCGCACGAGCCGGTACGGATCTTCATTCACCGCTTCCGGCGCCGCCGCGCCGTACAGCCGGTACAGCTTCATCGCCGCCGCGCGCGGCACGCCGAGGCGCACAAAATACAGCACCGTCTCCGCCACCTCGCGGTGTTCGGCATAGGAGCGCGTGATCTGCGCAAGCTTTTTCTCCCCGATCCCGGGGAGTTCAAGCAGCCGTTCCGGCGCGTCCGCGAGCACATCCAGCGTCTCTTCGCCGAAACGCGCCACAATCTGCGCCGCCGTCTTCGGCCCGATTCCGCGCAGGACGCCCGAGCCGAGGAAATCCGCCATGCTCTCCGCGTCCGTCGGAGCGGCCTCTTCATAATCCTGAAAACTGAACTGTTCCCCGAATTTCGGATGGATCTCAAAATGTCCGCGCAGTACGTAGGCCATGCCCGCGCGCCCGTCCGGCATCAGCCCCGCGGCGCGTGTCTGCGTACGCCCGCCGCCGCCCTTTCCCGCCTCGGAAAGCACCTTCACCGCCAGCACGGAAAACCCGTTGGCGTCGTTTCGGAAAACGACCCGCTCGATGCGGCAGGTGATCTCGCTGATCATCTCAAATCAGCGCTTCTGTGAGGAAAGCGTCCCGCCGAAACTATTGAAACTACTCTTGTACAGCTTGCGTCCGTCGAGCGTCCGCACCCAGTCGGTGAACCCGCCCGGTTTTATGCCTGCCAGCGCATCTTCAAAATCATAGAGTTTTGAATCAAGCATATCCATATAGTGCAGCGCCTCCGCTTCCGGAAAGACCGGTTTTTTCGGACTGCCGAATTCGGCCTCGTAGTGATGCGAAATCATCATATGCTCGAGCATGACCGCCTTTTCACGGGAGAGCCCCGCCTCGTCCGCGATCCGGTCGATCGTACGCACACCCATGACGAGATGCCCGAGCATCTGCCCTTCAAAGGTGTATTCGTTGACCGTACCCGTCGCATCTGCGTCCATCTCATTGAGCTTATCGATATCGTGCACGATCACGCCGGCCATCAGAAGCTCGCAATTCAGGAAGGTATAGACCTCACAACAGCGTTCCGCCATCCGGAGCATCCGGGTGACATGATAAAGCAGCCCTGCGAAAATCGCGTGATGGTTGGTTTTTGCCGCCGGATAATACAGCAGCCGCTCCCGGTTTTCGTCGAGCAGGAGCAGACAGGCTTTGCGCAGCGCCTCGTCCCGAAAACCTTCCGCTTTGCCTCGGATAAAGGCAAACATCTCCTCCGGAAGCTCCGGCGCAGCTTTGATGAACTCCGTCATCAGGATCTCGTCCGTGTCGCGCTGTTGCCGGATACGCGCAAGGCGCAGCTGCGGCTGTCCGTTCCATTCCGTGACCTGCGCCTTTACCTTTACAATATCTCCGGGTTTGATGCGCAAGAGAAGATCCGTTTCGGCACTCTCGACATCCCATTTTTTTGCGGCGATCTCGCCCGTCCTATCCGCGAGCAACACATCATAGTACTGTTTCCCATTGGAACCGGTCTTGATCTCGCTTCGCTTCACGAGAAAAAATTCTGTCACTTCCCCGCCGGGGGAGAGTTCGATTACATAAGTCTCTTTCATCATAGAAAGAGTATATCATACCGCACAGTTGTTGTAAATATATTCCATCTACTTTCTTACAGCGTTTTATCCGCCTCAAGCACAGCGTTCAGCAGCACATTCGCGCCGTGCCAGCACTGCTCCGGCGTCGAATATTCGACAACCGTGTGCGAGAGCCCATCCTTGCTCGGGATGAAGAGCATCACCGCCGGCAGCATTTCGGAAGCATACTGCGCGTCATGGCCCGCGCCCGAGTACATCCGCTTGTACGTATAGCCGAGCGCCTTTGTCGCGCCTTCCACGAAGCCGAGCAGCTGGTCGTTGAACGCGATCGTCTTGCGGCCCCAATGCTCCTCAAAACTGAGTTTGCAGCCGTAGACGTCCTTCGGCAGATTTTTGATAACGGCGACCACCTTGTCGAGCACGCCCATATCGCGGTGGCGAGCGTCGAGCGTGAACTTCACATAGCTTGGGACGACCGTATGTATATTGGGTTTGACCAGGATTTCGCCTGTCGTAAAAACGAGGTCTTTGTCAATCGCGCCGAGCTGTTCCCACAGATCCAGAATGATCTTTGACGCCGCCCGCAGCGCGTCTTTGCGGTAGTGTTGCGGCGTCGTGCCCGCGTGGCTCGAAACGCCTTCGAGAATGATATCGTAATTGACCATGCCCACAACGCCCTCGACGACGCCGATCTCCAGCCCCTCTTCCTCGAGCACCGGGCCCTGCTCGATATGCGGCTCGAAATACGCGCAGTAGTCCGCCGCATTCAGCCGGTTTTCCGCACCGCCGACCCAGCCGCTCGCCGCAAGCGCCTCGCCGAAAGTGACCGTGCCGCCGGTTTCCGTGACCGCAAGCATCTTTTCCTTTTCAAATTTCCCGGTCACAATGCCGCTGCTCATCATGGCAGGCTCAAACCGCGCGCCTTCTTCGTTCGTCCAGACCATGACCGTCAGCGGATGCCGCAGCTTCACGCCTTCCGTAATGATGGTCTCCGCCACCTCAAGTCCCGACAGCACGCCGTATACGCCGTCATAATTGCCGCCGGACCGGACCGAGTCGAGATGCGATCCCATGACGAGGCGCGGCAGGTTTTCCGTACCCGGCAGGGTCGCGTAGATATTGCCGATGTCATCGGAAACGACCGTCATTCCCAGCGCTTCCACGCGTTTTTTCAGTTCCGCCCGCGCCTGAAGCGCCGCGTCCGAAAGCGAAAGCCTTGTGATACCTCCGCCTTCCAGCGCGCCGAAATGGCTGAACGCCTGGAGCTTTTCATTCATTCGATCTTTGTTGGTTTGCATTGTCATGGGAAGTCACCTCCTGATTCGTAAGACTTATATAGGGTTCTACAGGTATTTTTCCGCAAGCCGCCGTGCGACGAACACGCCGCTGGCCGATGCTTGGGAGAGACTGTGTGTCACGCCGGACGCGTCGCCGATCGCATATAATCCGGGAATCTTTGTTTCGAGATGGTCGTCCACCTCCACTTCGGAATTGTAAAATTTCACTTCTACGCCGTAGAGCAGCGTGTCCTCATTGCTCGTTCCCGGCGCGATCTTGTCGAGCGCGTAGATCATTTCAATAATATCGTCAAGCTGGCGCTTGGGGATCACGAGCGACAAATCGCCCGGCGTCGCGCGCAGCGTAGGCACTGTGAAGCATTTCTCCATACGTTTTCCGCTGCTTCGGCGCCCCTTCACGAGATCGCCGAAACGCTGCAGCAGCACGCCGCCGCCCAGCATATTGGACAGCCGCGCGATCGATTCGCCGTAGGCGTTGCTGCCCTGAAACGGCTCCGTCAGCTTGTTCGTGACAAGGAGCGCAAAATTCGTATTGCCGGTAAGAAGCTTCGGATCGGCGTAACTGTGCCCGTTTACGGTGATAATGCCGTTCGTGTTTTCCGTTACGACCTCGCCGTGCGGGTTCATGCAGAACGTCCGCACAAGGTCGTTGTATTTGTCCGTCTTGTAGACGATCTTGCTCTCATAGACTTCGCTTGTGATATGTTCCCAGATTTCCGCCGGCAGCTCCACGCGCACGCCGATATCTACGCGGTTGCTTTTGAGCGTCACACCGAAACCTTCCATTATTGCACCCATGCGGCCGCTGCCCGACCGTCCCATCGCAAGGATCAGTTCCCTGCAGGCATAGGTTTCGCCCGCCGCCGTGCGCACGAGGAAGCCGTTCTCCGTCTTTTCGCAGCCTGTAACATCCGCGCCGAACCGCATTTCAATTTGCCCGGCTTTCAAATAATCATAGATCGTGCTGAGGATGCGCACATTGCGGTCTGTGCCGAGATGCCGGACTTTGGCGTCTAAAAGGTGCAGATTGTTTTGCAGCGCGAGCGTCTTCAGCTCCGTACCCGCCGTGCTGTAAAGACGCGCCTCAGCGCCGCCCATGCCGATCAGCACCGAATCCACATACTCCATCAGCGCGATCGCCTGCCGCACGCCGATGCGCAGATGCAGATCGCCGCCGAATTCCGTCGTAATATTGTATTTGCCGTCGGAAAGCGTTCCGGCGCCGCCGTAACCGTTCATGATCGCGCAGGGTTCGCAGTGAATACAGGCCTCCACTTTTCCTTCGGTGATCGGACATTTGCGCTGTTCGAGCGAATAACCCTTTTCAAGCACCAGAACGCGCGCCGGAACGCCGAGCTTCGTCAGTTCATAGGACGCGAAGACGCCGCCCGCACCTGCGCCGACGATAATGATGTCATATTCTTTTTCTGACATAATATGTGTAAAAACGGACGTTATTCTTCGTCCTCGTCCTCGTCCTCCGCCATTAACGCATCGAATTCCGCGACGACTTTTTCAAACTCCGCTTCGTCTTCGATGTCGACAAGTTCAAATTCCTCGTCATCCAGTTCTTTATAGCCGTACAGATAAACGTCGTCCGACCCGTCGTCCGGAATCAGCGCGATATATTCCTTTCCGTCTACTTCGAAGATGCCCATTGCTTCCGCCTCAACTTCTTCACCGCCCTCAAATTCGAGCGTGATGATCATTGGCTCGTCGTCGTCTCCGATTTCATCCCGGGTTTTGTTTGCACACATAGTTCTGTCTCCCGCGGCAAGCGCCGCTTTCAAAGATATGTTATTTTCTTTAATTTTACCACATATCCGCCGCATTTTTGATGAACCGTACATAGCTGTTTCTTTTGTGATAAAATGAGTTTCATGATTGAACATCTTTCCGTAAGCGCACTTATTACGATCGTCGTCCTTGTGGCGCTTGTCTTTGAATTTATCAACGGTTTCCACGACACGGCAAACGCAATTGCCACTTCCGTATACACCCGGGCCCTGACAGCTGGCAAAGCCATCCTTTTGGCGGCCGGCATGAATTTTCTCGGGGCGCTCGTCTCCACAAATGTCGCCTCGACTATCACGCACGGCCTCGTAGGCGTAGAGCTTGCGGAATGGGTTATCCTCGCAACGCTGATCGGCGCCATCATTTGGAATCTTTTGACCTGGTGGCGGGGGCTCCCGTCCTCCAGTTCGCACGCCCTCATCGGCAGCCTGGTCGGCGCTACCATCGTCTACAAGATGAGCTTTGAAGGCGTCATCTGGTCGGGACTTCTCGAAAAAGTCATCATTCCGCTCATCACCTCGCCTTTCCTCGGCTTCTTTGTCGGTTTCGCTATTATGAGGCTGATTTTCCGCATCTGCGCGCGCCAGGCGCCCGGCCGGGTCAACGGCGTCTTCTCAAAGCTCCAGATCGTGTCGGCGGCGCTTGTTTCCTTCTCGCACGGCACAAACGACGCGCAGAAAACCATGGGGATCATCACGCTTGCGCTCATCAGCGGCAATATCCTGCCGGGAGACTCAGGCGTCCCGCTCTGGGTCAAAATCGTCTGCGCCGCCTGCATGGCGGCGGGGACGTCGATCGGCGGCTGGCGGATCATGAAGACTGTCGGCGGCGGCGTTACAAAACTCCAGCCTCCGGGCGGCTTTGCGGCCCAGACAGCCGCAGCCGGCGTTATCGAGCTTATGAGTTTCCTCGGCGCGCCGATCTCTACGACGCACGTCATCACAAGCGCCGTTATGGGCGTCGGAAGCGCCAAACGCCTTTCCTCCGTCCGGTGGGGTAAGGCAAAGGACATCGTGACCGCATGGATCGTCACCATCCCCGTCTGCGCCGTACTCGGCGGCGTCTGCTGCTTCCTCATCGGAAGATTCTTTTAAAAAACGCCGGCTAAATTTCTTTAGCCAGCGCTCTTTTTGTTCGGCTTGATCCGAAACTTTATTCGATTCCGGGCACGACCGGCAGCTCGTCCAACGATTTCGCGAGATCCTCGTCGGTCGGGATGTAGTCCGTCATCGCTCCGTCGTTGTACTGCGTATACGCCATCAGATCGAAATACCCCGTGCCCGTCAAGCCGAAGAGGATCGTCTTCGCTTCGCCCGTCTCCTTGCACTTGAGCGCCTCGTCGATCGCACAGCGGATCGCATGCGCCGATTCCGGCGCCGGCAGGATTGTCTCACGCTGCGCGAAGAGTTTCGCGGCTTCAAAGACCTTCGTCTGCTCGCAGCTAACCGCTTCCATATACCCGTCGTGGTACAGCTTGGACAGGATCGGGCTCATGCCGTGATACCGCAAGCCGCCCGCATGGTTGGCCGACGGTTTGAACCCGGCGCCGAGCGTGTACATCTTCGCAAGCGGCGTCGTCTTGCCCGTATCGCAGAAATCGTACGCGTAGCGCCCGCGCGTAAGGCTCGGGCAGGACGCCGGCTCGACCGCGATGACGCGCGGATTCGTCTTGCCTTGGATCTTGTCGCGCATGAACGGCGCGACGAGGCCGCCGAGGTTGGATCCGCCGCCTGCGCAGCCGATGACGATATCCGGATACTCGCCGAGTTTTTGGAACGCAAGCTCGGTTTCAAGCCCGATAATCGATTGATGCAGCAGAACCTGGTTCAGCACGCTGCCGAGCACATACCGGTATCCTTCCGTCGTGACCGCGACTTCGACCGCTTCCGAGATCGCCGTCCCGAGCGAACCGGAATTGTCCGGGTCTTCGGCAAGGATCGCGCGGCCCACATTCGTCGTATCCGACGGGCTTGCGATGACGCGCGCGTCAAAAGTTTCCATGACCGCCTTGCGGAACGGCTTCTGCTCGTAGCTGACCTTGACCATATACACGATCAGGTCGATTCCGAAATACTGCGCCGCCTCCGCGAGCGCCGTGCCCCACTGGCCTGCGCCCGTCTCGGTCGTGATGCCCTTCAGCCCTTCGTCCTTCGCGTAGTACGCCTGCGCTACGGCGGAGTTGAGTTTGTGGCTGCCGCTCGTGTTGTTGCCTTCGAATTTATAATAGATCTTTGCCGGCGTGCCGAGCGTCTTCTCGAGATCGTAAGCGCGGCACAACGGCGACGGGCGATAGACCTTGTAAATGTCGAGCACCTCGTCCGGGATGTCGACAAACCGCGTCTCATTGTCCATCTCCTGGTGCGCGAGTTTCTTGCAAAATACGGGATAGATGTCCTCTTCCGTCGCGACCTGCCCGTTCGGCAGCAGCATCGGGTCGGGGAGCTCTTTCATGTCCGCGCGCAGATTGTACCACTGCGTAGGCATCTCGCCCTCGTGGAGATACAGCCTGTGCGGCGCTTTAAGTTCTGTCATTTTCTTTTCCTCCGTTCTATATGCCGGAAAGAACCCCTTTATTTTGAATAGTAAAAAAGACTCCTGCCCGGCTCAAATGCCAATGCCGGGACAAAAGTCATATCGCTATATTCCTTCTGCGGTGCCACCCAGCTTGCCGTCTCCTCCGATGCTTGTCTATGACGTGATCTTCTGCGTTGCTCCTCACTCGGCTCGCTTACGTACTTCCAGTACGTTGCGCTTCGCCTCGCTCCGGTGCGCCTTGAATATCGCGCCATATCCTGCGCATTCACATGATTTTAACGGCCACTCGTTGTGGTCGAGCCCTCGAAAAGCCCATTCGCTCCGCTCCCGCCGCCGCGATTCCACCACCCGCGGCTCTCTGGTCTTTGGTACCCGAAGTTACTATTCTTTTGTCATCGGTCTCTCACAGTATTTAATTGTGAATACTTTATACCACAAATCCGCCGGGGCTTGCAAGTACTATTTTTCAAATTATACCTTTCACGTATTCGTTTTGAAGCGAATTTCGCATTTTCTTGTCTTGCCCTATATTTTCGTCATTCTATCCAAAAGGCCGCAGAGCGTCAAGCAGGGTCTCGTAGTGCGCGCGCGTATTTCCGATGCCGGTCAAAAACATCACGGTGCTTCCGGCGCAAAGCTCGGGGTAGATCCCGCACTCCCGGATCAGGCGGGCCTGCGCCGCTTCGCCCGTGAGGCCGGCCCTGCCGAAATCGATATTGATCTTTGTATAATCGTAACCCGGCTGCGGCAAAACGACACGCAGCTTCGGCAGAGCGCCGGCCGCGCCGTAGAACCACGCGAGGTTTTCCGCCCATTCGCGGAACAGTTCGGGGCCGTGCGCCGCGAGGATGCGGGCGTTCATGTCAAGCGAAGCAAGTAGCAGATAGGACGGGCTTGTGCTCTGGAGCCGGCGCAGATTTTCCGCGAGCGCGTCTGTGTCCGCGCGCTCCGAGCAGACATTCAGCACCGCGCTCTGCGTGAACGAGGCGAGCGTCTTATGTATACTGTCCACCACAAGATCCGCGCCCTGCTCCTCGGCGGGAAGCGGCAGCGGGGACGAAAGGGACGAAAGGGGACGGTCCCTTTTCGTCCCGGCGAAGAACTTCAGATGCGCGCCGTGCGCCTGGTCGACGATCAGCGTCATGCCCGCCGCATGTGTAATTTCAGCGATGGCGGCGATATCCGCGCAGAAACCGAAATAATCCGGGCTCGGCAGGATGACGGCGGACGCGTCCGGATGCGCGCGCGCCAGCCGCTCGATCTCCTCCGGCTGAACGACGCCGCCAAGCCCCTTCGGAAAGGCCCCGCCGCAGTGATCAGGCAAAAATAGACCGTCCCCTTTTGTCCCGGGCTCCGCGAAGACCAGCTCAATCCCGCCGAGGGCGGCGGCGCTGAAGGTCGAGCGGTGGCTGCCGCGCGCGCAGATCAGTTTGCCGCCGCGGGGTACGGCGGTCAGAACGGCGGCGAGGATTCCGGCTGTGCTGCCGTTCACCAGCAGGTGGCTCGCGCGCACACCGTAGAGCGCCGCGCAACGGGCCGCGAGCTCCGCAAGCACGCCTTCCTGCCGGTGCAGATTGTCCGCGCCCGGGATCTCCGTGATATCCATGTCAGGCAGACGGCGCACGAAATCTCCATACCCGAAGCGCTCAAAGAAGGCCGCGCCTTTATGCCCCGGCATATGAAACGAGACCGGCGCTCCCGCCGCGTATGACTCCAGAAATTCCAACAGTTCCGCGCCCTGTTTTGTTTTCGTTATTTTGCTATTCATTTTATTTTCCGTTTATTTTTAACGTCCCTGATCTATGGTATGCTATGTTTATGACTATGCTTACGGCAAATAACATCATCGCCATCCTGTTTACGATATGTTATTTTTATCAAATCGTTTATACCCTTGCCTCCATGAGGCGAACCGTTGATCCCTTTCCGAAAGCGGATCCCCGGCGCTATGCGATCCTGATCTGCGCGCACAACGAGGAAGCGGTGATCGGCCCGCTCATCGACTCCATTCTTGCGCAGAAATATCCCCAGGGGCTGGTCGACATTTTTGTAGGCGCCGACAATTGCGACGACGGCACGGCGGAGATCGCCCGAGCGCACGGCGCGACAGTCCTGGAACGCAGCGACAAGACGCATATCGGCAAGGGGTATGTGCTCCACTTCCTCATAGATTCTATCACGGAAAGCTGTACGCGCTGGGACTACTACGGATTTATCATCATAGACGCGGACAATATCCTGGACAGCGGCTTTGTCGCCGCGATGAACGACGCGCTGTGTTCCGGACCCCGCGCTGTGACCGGTTATCGAAATTCCAAGAATTTCGGCGACAACTGGCTTTCCGCGAGCTACGCCCTGTGGTTCCTGCACGAATCCCGCATCATGAACGGGGCGCGCGAGCGGTTCCGCCTGAACGCGCAGATTCTGGGCACCGGATTTGCGGTTTCCTCCGATCTGCTCCGCGAACTGGGCGGGTGGAATTATTTCACGCTCACGGAAGACCTTGAGCTCACATTTGCGCTGACGGAGCGCGGCGAGCGGATCGGTTATACGCCGTACGCGATCCTCTACGATGAACAGCCGACACGTTTCCGCGTTTCCTGGCACCAGCGGATGCGCTGGATCAAGGGGTATTTTCAATCCTATGCGCTGTACGGCGGCGCGATGCTGCGGCGCACGATCCTGAAGCACTCTTTCCCCTGTTACGATATGCTGATGAGCGTACTCGCAGGATCCATGCTCTTTGTGGGGACGATCGTTTTTTATTTCATCTCCCTGGTCTATACGGCGGCGATCAGCGGGGACGTGGCAGCGGTTCTGTTTCATCTCGGGCGGTTCCTCGCCGTCACTTACGGTACGCTCGTTGTCATCGGCTTCATCACGGCCGGCGTCGAGTGGCCCCGGATCTATGCGCCGCGGCATAAGATTCTGGGCTATACATTCACCTTCCCGTTCTTTTTCTACACCCTGTTCCCGGTCCTCCTCTGGCTGCCGTTCGACAGGAATATCTGGCCGCATATCGAGCATACGCGCGTGTTCGATATGGAGGATATCAGGAGGGGAAAATCGTGAAATCCGAATATATGGTATGATATCTCCATGAGTATATATTTTACGGTCAACAATATCATTGCTGTATTGTTTGCGTTGTGCTATTTTTATCAAATTGTTTATACGGTCAAATCGGCGAGGCACCCCGTCAAACCTTTTCCGAAAGCGGATCCAAAACATTATGCGATCCTGATCTGCGCGCGCAACGAGGAGGCGGTGATCGGCCTGCTTATCGACTCCATCCGCGCGCAGGACTATCCGCGGGAATTGATTGACGTCTTCGTAGCCGCGGACAACTGCGACGACGGTACTGCGGAGGTCGCGCGCTCACACGGCGCGACGGTCTATGAGCGCAGCGACAAGACGCATATCGGCAAAGGGTATGTGCTCAATTTTCTCATAAATTCCATCACGGAAAACTGTACGCATTGGGACTATGACGGATTTATCATCATCGATGCGGACAATATCCTGGATGGCGGCTTCATCGCCGCGATAAACGATGCGCTCGGCTCCGGTTACCGGGCTGTGACCAGCTACCGGAATTCCAA
>WRFF01000028.1 GCA_009778945.1 Clostridiales bacterium
AGTACGGGCGGCTGGCCGGGCTGCAGCTGCAGGCCGTAATTCTTCATGGCGTCGCGCGTGCATTCCCAGGCCGCGCGCACGGATTCTTCGTCGGCTTTGTCATACAGGATGAACTGTTCAAAGTGGAAATCGCCGCCGCCGCCGATCCCCGACAGCGCGGACATCATGGAATCCCCGCCGGTCTTCGGCAGCATGCCCTGCGACTGGTGTTTTGCAAGCACCCCGCACATCGCGTCTACCGCGCCGACTGCAAAATCCGGCGTGCCGTCCGGGCGAAAGACCTGCGCCTTCCCTCCGAACAGGTAATTCAGGTGCTTATACGGCAATCGCAGCAGATACATAAAAGCATAAGCCTGGAAATCCGGGTCCGGCCAGGCTTTGACTCTATGCCCGCCTGTTTCTTTCAGTATCTCGTCAAGCACCCGCTCTTTGTAATCCAGGTCCCCCGGGGTCATGCCCGCCATGATGAGCTGGTAGGAATAGTGCCTGAGTTCGTCTGTGAGCTCTTTGATTTTTTCATCGTTTACAAGGGATTCGAGGTCGTCGAGGGTTTTTGAAGGGTCGCTGACAATGCGGAACAGCGCCGGCCCCAGGTCTTCGCCGAGCATGCCGAACTGACGATGGGCGATGTAGCTGATCTCGGAATCCGCAAGTTTATAGATGCTGTCCGCGTAACTCCGCCAGTCGGGGAACGCAACGGTATAAAACCTGAAATTTTCCGGCAGGAAAGATCTGTACGCCGGCGCCTCGCCGCCGACGGGCAGTTCCTTTGGCCCGGGCCAGGCGGCCAGTTTGACGGCGCATTTTGTAAATACGCCCATGCCGCCCACGGCGCCCGCTTTGCCCCGGAAGATACCCCTGACGCTCGGGCCCGGGCCCTCGCCGCAAAACCACTCGTCGCTTGAGCCGCGGGAGCCCGTCCGGACAATTTCGCCGTTTGGCAATACCCACTCCGCGCCCAGCAGGGTTTCGCTCGAATAGCCCTGATACATGCTGTCGGGGCCGTTGCCAGCGTGAAAGCTGGTCGCCGAGGCAAGTACGGAGGTATTCCCGCCCGCGCCTATGGTATGGCAGACAAGCCCGAGCTTCATGCATTCCGACTGGAGCTCGGCGCATGTGACATAAGGCTCTATCACGGCGTACATATTTTTTGCGTCGATCTTCAGGATGCGATCCATTCTGCGCAGGTCAAGGATCAGCGTGTCCGGCGCGAACGCCTGGGCCAGGCCCGTCCAACCGGTGGACAGGGCTTTGAAGCTCAAGCCGTACCGGCCGCATGCCCCGGCGATTGCCTGTACCTCTTCCGTACTGCCGGGCAGAAGTACCGCGGCCGGCCGCATAAAGTGAAATTTGTCGCGATCGGGTGCGACGATATCGTTTTCCGTTTGCCAGGAATACGCGTCAAGCGTCGCCGGATCGTCCGAAATATTCACCTCCCCTACGATATCCGCAAACGCCCGATAAACGTCTTTCGTCATTGCCATCAGAAATCACCTCCGCCTATAACGCCATCCGGAGCAGTTCCAGGACGTCGTAAACCTTCAGATTTTCGTTCTCCGCACGGGCGGCGTCGGCCAGGCCCCGCTCGCACAGAGGGCAAGCCGAAGCGAGAATCTCCGCCCCGGTATCGGCGGCTTCCTCAAGCCTCTTTTTTGCCGTCGCGAAGCCAAAGTCCGGAAACGCCTCGCGGACGCCGCCGCCCGCCCCGCAGCACCAGGCGGCCTCGCGGCTGCGGGCCATTTCCAGCAGTTTCAGCCCCGGTATGGCCCTGAGCACGTCCCGGGGTTCGTCGTATACCCCGCGAGCGCCGTTATAGCGCGGTTTTGGCGGATCGTGCTTCGGAATAGCCCCGTATATTTTTGTCGTCGCGCCGTCCCATTTCTCGTACGGTTCGCCGAGCCTGCCGAGTTTGCACGGGTCATGGTAGGTAACCGACAGCGGCAATGTTTTTTTGATCTTCAGGCTGCCGTCCTTTATCAGCCGGTCAGCCAGCTGCACGGCATGCAGCGCTTCGATGCCAAAATCCCCCTCTTGCCTGTATAGCCGGTTAAAGGCCCGGTAACAGTCCGCGCACGGGGTCACGATCCTCTTGATACCCGCCTCTTTCCACACCGTGATATTCTTTTGCATTTGGAGCGCAAAATCCGCCCTGTATCCGAGAGAGTACGCGGGCCCGCCGCAGCACGGCTCCATGCCGCCCATTATGCAGAAATCCACGCCGCCGGCTTGGAAGATCTCCGCGGCCACTTTCGCCACATGCATTCCGTCCTTATCAAAACTGCACCGGCAGCCCGCGAAGAAAAGCGTTTCGCATTTATCCCTGCCGAACTCTTTAAGGCCCAGTCCGGCCGCCCAGTCCCCGCGCGCGGACGCCGGGGCGGACATCATATTGTTCTCTGACCGCAGGCTTTCCATAGCCTTATCGTGCACTTCCAATGTCTGTCCGTCCTCCACGAACCTGGCCCTTATTTCCTCAAGCGCAGCCTGCGGCTCCATATCGTAGCGGCATACCTTGCAGGTTACGTCGCAGGAACCGCAGAGCTGGCATTGATAAACCATGTCTTTTACCTTTTCGGTATACCCGCTTCTGCCCTCAAGCAAAGACAGCGCGGCGGTAAGCCGCCCGCCGCCGGAGTATGTGTGGAAGCCGTAATGGGCCACGCTCGGGCAGCCGTCCGAATACTTCAGGCCGTTGATCTTTGCCAGGGGTATGAACTTGCAGTAGGAGCATTTGCTGCAGCCCACCAGAGTTTCGCGATAATCTTCAAGCGCCATCCGTTACCTCCTCTAAAAACAAAGCTTGCCCGGGTTCATAACGCCATTCGGGTCAAAGATGTTTTTGATCTGTTTTAAAAGCATCGTATTCTGCGCATCCCCGCTATACATAAGGTCCGCCCAAATACCGTAGGGCCTTGAATAATAAGCCCCCTCGTCCTTGAATTTTCGGCTGGCGGACTCATAGAGCTGATTTACGGTTTCCGTCTCTTCGGTTTTGTAAGGGAGGCTGAACTCACAATGGCATACGACGCCCTGATGCTGCGGTTGGAGATACACGCCGACGTCGTCGGCGTCGTACCGCATGGCGTCCGCTTCGGAAAGCATGGTTCCGACGAAGCCCGGCGTCCTGTCCAGCGTGGTCAGAAAGAAAATATCCTGGTTGTTTCCCTTATACCTCAGCTTCCAGTACTCGTCTTCGCAAACGTTTTCCAGACGGCCCCGCACATCCTCATTCCGGATACCCGGGAGCCCCGCCGCCAATTCAAGTCCGTATTTCCTTGCGATTTCACCGATGTCTTTCTTCTGGTAGGCGACCCTTTCCTCCGGAAGGTACGCGCGCCCGGCTATACCCAGCAGCGCTATCCACGGAGGCAGTTTTTGCTTTATTTCCCGGATATCGTCACCGTCCCCGCCAAGCATGCAGGCGAACTGCGCCCGGTTCATCAGGAACATCTCGTCGCCGTACCGGATCTTTTCTATCTCATAAGTAAAATCCAAAAGACCCTCCAATTTGTCGGCGGCTGCAAAAAAAACCTCATGCAAGGCGGGCAGTATCTCGCATTTAACGGACGCCCAGGTGACGATTGCCATGGCGCCCTGCGCGGCGGAGATGAACCTGTAGTAGTCCACGCTGCCCGGGCCCATGCCGACAACCGCGGAGCGGTTTAGCTTTTCCTGCTCATCCAGATCCTGAACGTATTCCCCGGCTTCCCCCGTCCACATCCTGCTCCCATCCCCCCACACCACCTCAAGGCAGCGCAACGGCTCCATCAGCGACCATTGATATCTTGAGCTTGTCAACGCTTCCCGCTCAAGCAGGGAGGCGACAACGGATTTGCCTGGTCTCGGCGCCAACGGCATACTCACCCGAAGGCCCGCTTTAGCCAGCTCCGGCTGCAGTTCGCCGTAGGTCACGCCCGGTTCGACGATCACGATCCTGTTCCTTCTGTCGATTCGGATGATCTTTTTCATCCTGCCCAAATCAACGATCACGGAACCATCCGTCCCCGGAACCGTGTCCCCCCGAAAATGCGGCGCGCCGGAACTGACAGGCACGAGCGGCGTCATCGTCATATTTGCCCATTGGACGACGGCCTGCACCTCATGAACCGTCGCCGGCTTCACCATATATCCGGGCCGCCTTGCCGGAACAAAACTGTTGTCGCGCGCGTACCCGTCCAAAACCGCCGCGTCGTCTGTCACATACGCTTCCCCGACAATTTCAATCAGTTGCTTTTTCCGGTCATCCATATCCATTCCCTTTCAAAATGTCTCCCGTGAGGGGCCAATCCTTATCGTCCCGTAAATTTTAACACAGCCTATGGTTTGCAATCATAGCATTTTTATGCCTGATGAAGCTCGATCAGCATGGGGTTGATCTCGATCGAAACGGCGCCTGCGCCGCCCCAAAATGCCGGGTATGCTATAATTAACGTGATTATTGGAATTGCAAAAACGGAAATGAGGATTGATTTATCATGAGAATTGCGGACAATGTTGAAATGCTGGAGATCAGCGCCGAAGGAGCGGGGTCTTATTACCCGGTGTTGCTGTGGGACGATAAGGATGTGGTGCTTATCGATACAGGGTTCCCCCATCAGTTCGATTTGATCCGGGCAGCGATGGAGAGTTGCGGATTCACGCCTGAGCGCGTCACGAAAGTGATACTGACACATCAGGATGTCGACCACATCAGCGGCGCAAAGCTGCTGCGGGGAAAAGGCGCCGAAATCATGGCGCACGAATTCGAGGCGCCCTATATTCAGGGCGACAAGCCGCTTATAAAAATCACCGACATGGAAGCGCATCTTGATCAACTGCCGCCCGAACGGCGCGACTTCTATGAATTCCTGAAATCCAGTGTCCCGGAATTATATGTGCACGTTGACACCCTGCTCACCGACGGGCAGGTGCTCCCGGTTTGCGGCGGTATCGAGGTGATCCTCACACCGGGCCATACGCCGGGGCATATTGCCTTGCTGCTGCGGCAGTCCGGCGCCATGGTTTGCGGCGACGCTGCCAATACAAACGACGGGCAGCTTGTCGGTGCAAATCCGATGATGACGCACGATATGGACACCGCTGCGGCGTCTTTCGCACGGATTCAGGCAGCAAACGCGACCGGCTACGCCTGTTATCACACCGGTTATCTCCCGAAATCCTGACCGTCTTAACTACCAAATACAACCGCCGCCTCAGGAACGGTTGAAATTAGTTCGGTCTTTTTGGAAAACCAGAACGACTGTTTCAAGCAGTTTATCCAAAAACCGTTCGCTGACCGTTTCAACATAAGCTGCGTCCCGAACGGCATAATCTATGGTAACAAGCTGGTCGAGCATGACAACGCCTTCCGTTCCCAGTCTTGGTTCAAGAGGAATGTAAAGCGGATATCTTCGCTCGGTAGTGCTGATAGGCGCGAACACAGCGATATTGGCAAAACGGCTTATCAGCTCGTTGCTCAGGCAGATGAACGGCCGGTATCCCATCGGTTCATGTCCTTTCCCGCGCCCGATGCCGACTTTTACGATCTCTCCCTGCATGGGAATATATCCGGCCGTTTTTACCATTTTTCTTCACCGACGGATTCGCCCAGATCTGTCAATTCGGTGTCAAACCGTTCGCCCGAATAATCTTTGAAAAGATATTCCAGCGAGCCTTTCTTCGGCGCGGGCTTTTTATTGATCAGTATCCTGCCGGCCCGATCCGCTTCAACATAAACGAAATCGTTCATTTCCAGTCCCGCCTCCCTGAGGACAGATGCGGGGATACGAATCCCCAGACTGTTTCCCCATTTTGTGATTTTCACAGCGTTATCCATTTAATCAACACCTCCCTGATAACTATATCCGTAATGTATATACTTATCAAGCGTTGATTGTATGGAATATATCACCATTATATGTATGTGGTGTCAATACACATAAAGAGGTCCGTCCAATTCTGCATTGTATATTGAAGCATTGTCACTATTTTCTTAAAAAAGGTACTTTGGTGACACTTTTCTCTCGATTTTGCCCATTATAACCGTTCAAATCCGACAAATCGTCACTAAATAGCAGATATTGAGTACATAGTGACAAAAAAACATAAATAAATAGGCTTTTTTCGTCTTTTAGTGACATTTTAATAAACATTAACAGATTTTACGCTTGTTAATGCACAAAAATAATAAATAAGCTCCCCTTTTTTGATTATTCGTGACATTTCGTCATTGCATCGGACAGTTACGAAATCGTCTGAAATAACGAGCTGAATTTATCGTGCGACGGGCTTTAGAATAACGGTTCCTATAGACAAGAATAATGCTATGCGTTCAGGACTATTCTCCATATCTGAAACAAACAGTACGGGAAACGCTCGTTAAAATAGAGCGGGGGATTCAACATATCCAAGCGTCACAGCTTAGAGGTATTCGCGATATTTTGCAGACCACCTATGATGAATTGCAAAGATAGTTATTTCGTTAGCGCGCTTGATAACACGCAGAATTTTTTATATTCATCATGCTACGCCCCTGGCCTTGGTGCCCGAACCGGAGACGGTGGGGCCGGACTCAATTGCTGAGAACTGTCGGTACTGGCCTGGGTGGACGGATAGATCAGGGGCACGGGTTCGCCGAGTATGCTTGGCGGGGATTGAATGAACGAAAGGAAGAAATCCTTTACACGCGCGGGGATCTCGCGCAAATCACGCGAAGCCTGTCCGCCGACCCGATCCGGCGCCGCCACGCCGACCGCGTCGATCCCAAGCTGTTTCGCGATATACAGCGCGCGGTACAAGTGATAGCGTTGCGTTACGATGACGACGCGCTTCCCCTGAAAGACGTCCCGAAAGCGGTACATGCTGTCATATGTGGAGAATCCCGCATAGTCCAGATAGATATTTGATTCCGCGATCCCGTAGGCCGCGCCGTTCGCAAGCACATAATTCTTCATTCCCTGCACCTCGTTGTACGATACCGTACCGTTGTCCCCGGACAGCAGAAGAAGGTTGGACGCGCCGGCCTTAAAGGTTTCCATGGCTGCGTCAAGCCTGTCCGCGAGGATCGGGCTGGGTTCATTGTTCACAACCGATGCGCCGAGCACGAGTACGGCGTCTGCGCCGCCCTGCTTTTGCGCCCACGCTGCCGCATCTTCCGGGGCCATGATATCGCCGCTTGTGGAAGCGACCACGAAAATATTGACGAATGCGATGAAACAAACGAAAGCAATCGCGCAAATCAAAAGAAAGCGAATGACTTTTCGCGCCTTCGGCCCAAGTATTTTTCGCGGCTCTCTCAAATGAAAGAGGCGCTGCTCAAAGGAATCGCGGCCGAAATTTCCGGCGGATTTATTCCGCACTCACTAACGCCCTGAGCGCGAGAAGATAAGAGCCGCCGCCGAAACCCGCGATAAGCCCTTTGCAGACCGGCGCGATAAGCGAGGTGTGCCGGAAGGATTCGCGCGCCGTCACATTCGAGAGGTGTACCTCCACGACCGGCGCGGGGATCGCCGCAATCGCGTCGCGGATCGCGACCGACGTGTGCGTATAGGCGCCCGCGTTCAGCACGATTCCGTCCGCGCCGCCCGCTTGCTGGATTGCGGTGACGATTTCCCCTTCCACATTGCTCTGGAAGAAACTGACCTCACACGCGAGTTCGGCCGCGAGGGCCGAGATGTGCGTTTCGATTTCCGCGAGGGTCTCCGTCCCATAATGGTCCGGTTCGCGCGTTCCGAGCAGATTGAGATTGGGGCCGTGAATAATTGCGATTTTCTTTGTCATATCAAGCATTCCTGTAACATCCGATCACTTCAAAATATTCCGTCGCGTTCGCCGCGTGCGTGAGCGCCTCTCGCATCTTCGGGTCGTCAATATTGCCGCCCAGTTCCGCGAAGAAACGATAGGACTGCGGGGACGCTGTGGGCCGCGATTCGATGCGCGTCAGATCAAAACCGCCCGCCATAAAAGGAAGCAGCGCTTCACAGAGCGAACCCGAACGATGTGCCGCCGCGAAGGAGACCGAGATCAGATCGCTCTCCGCGCCGTATTCCGGCTGCGCCGCGATGACGACAAACGACGTGCGGTTTGTATCCGAATCCATGATGTCCTCGGCGAGGATCTCGAGGCCGTTGTGCGCGGCGGCGATCCGGGAACCGATTGCCGCGGTATGCTCGCCGTCCGCAGCCGCCGCCTTTGCGGCCGCGACCGCCGTATTGCTCGTCGCAATCAGGTCCCATGGCTTATCCAAAAGGTAACGCCTGCACTGGCGGAAGCCTTCCGGATGCGAATAGACTTCGCGGACGCCTTTCAGTTCCATACCCGGTTTCGCGAGCAGGCATTGTTTTACGTCGATCCAGGTGCGTCCGACGATATAACACCCGTAGCTGCGCAGAAGGTCGTAGGTCTCGCCGATCGCACCCGTGCGTGAATTTTCGATCGGCAGCACCCCGTAGTCGGCCAAGTCGTCCTTCACCTGACGGAAGACGTCTTCAAAATATTCGGCGTGAGAGAGCGCGGCGTCGGGGAAAAGTTTGACCGCCGCCTGCTCGCCCCAGGCGCCCGGCGCGCCCTGCCAGACACAACGGACATTCTGTGTCTTGTGCGGCTTGGCCGGCGGCAAAAATTCCGGCGATTCGATGTGAAACGTCAGCTTTCGCTGATAGGCGCGGCTGAGCGCCATCAGCGTGCGCATCAGCATCGTCACTTCGCCGGTCAAATCCTTATCCACCAGCGCCGTTGCCGCGCCGACGACCTGCTCCTCGCGCGTCGGATCGTAGATCGCCATATTATGCGAGACCTTATGCTCCGAGATTTCCTGCGAGAGTTCCATGCGCTGTTCAAACAGCCGCACAATCTCCTGATCGATTCCGTCAATGACCTCGCGGAATACGGTGATTTCTTTATCCTGGTTTCCTGCCATTCCCTGCTCCTTCTTGTTCTCTCTGCTCACTTAGCTACTCCATTATCGCGGCGCGCACCCGCTCTATACGGCGCATGAGCGCGTCGAAAACCATCGGCGTGATCGACTGCTGCCCGTCGCAGAGCGCGCAGGACGGCTGATCGTGTACTTCGATAACGAGGCCGTCCGCGCCCGCCGCCGCCGCCGCCAGCGCCATCGGCTCCACCAGGTCCCAGTAGCCCGTCCCGTGGGACGGATCTACCATGACCGGAAGATGGGAGCGTTTCTTTAGCACCGGCACCGCCGACAGATCGAGCGTATTGCGCGTCGCCGTCTCAAAAGTCCGGATGCCGCGCTCGCAGAGGATCACCTGCGCCTTGCCCGCCATCAGCAGGTAATCCGCGGCCATAAGCATTTCCTCGATCGTGCTCGACGGGCCGCGCTTGAGCAGCACCGGCTTGCCGAGGCGTCCCACCTCGCGCAGCAACGTGAAATTTTGCATATTGCGCGCGCCGACCTGGATAACGTCCACATCGCGTTCAAAATCGGACAGGTATTCCGGCGACATGATCTCCGTCAGAATGGGCAGGCCCGTCTTGCGGCTCGCGATTTTCAGAAGCTCAAGCCCGTCAAGGCCGAGGCCCTGAAAGGAATACGGCGACGAGCGTGGCTTGAACGCGCCCCCGCGCAGCATCCCCGCGCCGGAACGCTTCACATCCTGTGCGATCTTCAGCACCTGTTCCTCGCTTTCGACCGAACAGGGCCCCGCCGCAACCAGGAAATTCCCGGCGCCGACGCGTACGGGTTCCGCGCCGCCCGGCCCGGCGATCTCCACCACGGAATCGATCGGATGGAAGTGGCGGCCGCTGAGTTTGTACGGTTCGGAAACCCGGATGACGTTCTCGACGGCGTCGTTCCGCATGAGCGCCTCCGCGTCAATCGAGGCGACGTCCCCGACAAGCCCGAAGACGCGCTTTTCCTCTCCGACGATCTCCCTCGCACTCACACCGCGTGCTTCTATTCCTTTGATGAGGGTTTCCACCTCTGCGTCCGTTGCGCGTTCGCTGATTACAACGATCATTTTTTCTGTGTCAATTCCTTTCTAAGCGCAGCATAGGCCGCTCCATAATATTCCGGTGTAAGCAGCGTCTGCGCGGGTGCGATCCCAAACAGGGCGTCCGAAAGCAGCCCCTGCCACACGAGCATCGAGAGGCCGTTTTCCGCGCGCAGGCCGCACGCCCGCGCAGCGGCGAGCAATCGCGTCTCCGCCGGCGTGTACACGAGGTCATAGACAAACGCCTGCGCCGGCAAGCCATTCAAAAATGACAGATCCGCAAAATCTTCCGTCATGCCGGTCATTCCCAGCGGCGTCGCGTTGAGGAAGAGATCCGCGCCGCGCAGTGTCTGCGCTGTCGGCATTCCGAGGAAAGCGCCGGGCAGGATCGCTTCCGCCTTTTCTTTGCTTCGCCCAAGGATACGCACTTCACGCGCGCCCTCGGCAGCCGCTTTGCGCGCGATGCCGCGCGCCGCGCCGCCGGTTCCGAAGACGCAGACGACAGCGTCTTTATATTCCGCGCCGAAGCTCTGAAGCGCCTTCAGAAGTCCTCCCATGTCCGTGTTGTAGCCGACCATGCGGCCCTCTTCGCGCACGACCGTGTTGACGGCGCCCGCCAGCGCCGCGTCGCCGCGCGCCTCCGGCAGCAGCGCGTAAACGCGCTCCTTGTGCGGGATCGTCACATTGAAACCGTCAAGTTCCGTATCCGAGAGGAAAGCGGCGAGCGCCTCGGGCGTGACGCGCTGTTTTTCATAACTTGCCTGCACGCCGATTTTCTCGTAGAAGTCGACCGCTTTATAGACCGTCCGATGCAAAAGCGGGGACAGCGAATGCCCGACCGGATCCCCGATCACCGCAAACCGTTTGGTTCTCATTTGGCTGTTTTCGCCGTTTTCCATCTGTTCCTCATCGGATTCCCGTTATTTTTCATATGAGATAGTATACTACACCGCCCGAAACCAGGCGAAAAATAACACGGTATTTATACCGGGTGTGGATGTTTTCCGAAACGCTATTGACAAGAGAAACAATAAATAATGACAAAAAATTGCGGTTGAGAACGAATTATTCACAAAAAAACCGAAAAATGATTAAAAACAGCGATTTTTTATATAAAAATCGTTCTTAACCGAAGAAAAGTGGCAAAAATTCGGTAAGGCGGTATACAGCCTCGGCGAATGTGCCATCTGCGTCAAAGGTTTTGTCCGCCCAGCGCGGATAGAGTCCCTTGCGAGCCTCCCAAAGCTCCTGAAACCGCGCCGGATCCGCAAGAAGAGGCCTTCCGCCTTCCGTAGCGCAGGTTTCTTGAAGCGCTTCCGGACTGCGATAAATATAAAGGATCGTGCCGATGCTTTGCAGGATTTCCCTGTTTTCAGGCCTCGTGACCACACCGCCGCCCGTCGCGAGAATAAGAGGGCCGCAGCCTGAATTTTCAAGCTCTCCCGCTTCAGTTGCAATCGTACGAAGCGCTGCTGTCTCCCGTTTCCGGAATCCGCCCTCTCCCTCCGTCTCAAAGATCTCCGGAATAGGCAGGCCGGTGTCCTGGACAATGCGCTCGTCCGCATCCAAAAATAACGCACCCGTACGCTCCGCCGCCGCCTTTCCGAGACAGCTTTTTCCGCTGCCCGGCATCCCGATAAGGACGACATTTTTTCGCATTATCGAAGGGCCCTCATATCTGTTCGCCTTCCCGCATCAGATCCAAAAGCGCGATGGCAAGGCAAGCTTCGACGACAGGGACCGCCCGGGGTACGATACAGGGGTCGTGACGGCCGGAGAGTTCCAGTATCGTCTCGGAAAGCGTTTCCATATCCACCGTGTGCTGCGGCAGGCCGATCGAAGCGGTCGGCTTGATAGCAGCGCGGACAAGGATCGGCGCCCCGCTCGCGATACCGCCGAGAATACCGCCGTTCTTGTTGGTTCGGCTTACGATTTTGCCGTCCTCCAATTCGAGCGGATCGTTTGCCTCGCTTCCGAGCAGTTCCGCAAAACGGAAGCCCGCGCCGAATTCCACGCCTTTTACGGCGGGCACGGAGAAGAGCAGATGCGCAACGCGGCTTTCGACCGAGTCAAAAAACGGTTCGCCCGTTCCCGCAGGGACGCCGAAACAGGCGGCCTCTATCACACCGCCGACCGAATCCTGCTCCTCTTTCGCGAGGAGAATTGTTTCCTTGAAAACCGCCTCCATATCGTCCGCGCAGGGAAAGTCTTTCTGCGCAATCTCCCGCAGCGCCTGTTCGGCCCATACCGCCTGTGTTTCCGTCAGGCCAGTCAGTTTTATGGTATCCGAAACACCGCCGATCGCCTGAATGCGCGCGAATATCTCCACGTCATCCTGCAGCAGGATTTGTTTCGCAATTGCGCCGGCAAAGACAAGGCCGGTCGTCAGCCTGCCGGAAAAACGCCCGCCTCCGCGCAGATCCGCGTGAACGCCATATTTCAGCAAAGACGTCCAGTCCGCATGGCCCGGGCGCAGCGCCGAAGGATAATCTTGCGAGCGGGTATCGGTATTTCGGAAAATGCAGGCAATCGGCGCGCCGGTCGCAACGCCGTCCTTCACGCCGCTGAGGATCTCCGGTATATCCGGTTCCGTACGGGGCGTCGCGTATTCGCTGCGCCCGGGCGCGCGGCGCGCAAGCTCCCGATCGATCAGCGCTCTGTCAAGCCGCAGTCCGGCCGGCACGCCGTCGACAACGACGCCTACCGCAGAGCCGTGCGATTCTCCGAAAATCGTAACGCAAAAGGTAGTGCCAAACGTATTCATTTTCTGACCTTCTCTTTCTCTTCTTTCTCAAAATCCTGCCAAAACCCGGGATAGGATTTGCGCACGCTGTCCGCGCCTGTCAGATACACCGCGCCCCGGCATCCGATCGCGGCCACGGCGACCGCCATCGCAATGCGATGATCGCCGTGCGCGTCCGCCTTCCCGCCGGGAAGGCCCGCGCCGTACGGGCTTTTTCCGTCGCCGGCGCCTCGGACAACCAGCGTATCGCCCTCTTCCCACGCGTCCGCGCCGAGACCTGACAACTCCCGTGCAAGCGCCGAAAGCCGATCGCTCTCCTTCAGGCGCAGCCGGCCCGCGTGTTCGAACCGCGTCTCGCCCTGCGCGAAACAGGCCAACGCCGCAAGCGGCGGCACGATATCCGGTATATCGCGCGCATCAATTACCGTGCCGTGAAACCCGCTGTCGGGTGAAATTGCACGGAAATGGCTTTGCGGCTCATCCGTCGCAATTTCCATCTGTGTCCACTCCACCGAGATTCCCATCCGGCGCAGGATTTCCGTCACGCGCCGGTCGCCCTGCGCGCTGTCCTCCCGCAATCCCGACACGGACACAGACCGTCCCAGCGCGCCCGCGCAGAGAAAGAACGCCGCCTGCGACCAGTCGCCTGCGACGGAATAATCTGTGGGCCGGTAGTTCTGTCCTCCGGGTATTTCATACAGGTCATAAGTGCTGAGGACATTAGCCGTAAGGGTCTCCCCGGTGATCCCGCCTTGCACTTCCCAAACACTTGCGGGTGAGCGCAAGTCGGTCAGCGATTCTATCTCGCGCATCCCCCGTTCGTATACCTGTACACCAAAAGCGCGCAACACCTCCAGCGTCAGCGCCACATAATCCGCCGATTCAAGCGGGGAAGTCAGGACAATTGTACTGTCCCCGCGTGCAAGCGGAAGCGCAAACAGCAATCCGCTCACGAACTGCGAACTCACGTCGCCGGAAAGCGCATAAGTTCCCGCGCGAAGCTTTCCTGAAATCCGGATCCCTTCGGAACCCCGTTCCATCTGTACACCGTGTTCCGGGAAGAGCCGCTCATACGCCTCCATCGGGCGTTCCGGCAGCCGGCCACGCCCTGCGAAAAGCCAATCCCCGCCGACGGCGGCTGCAATCGGTAATAAAAAACGCAACGTCGATCCGGATTCCGCACAGTCGATCACGCGCTCTTCCGCAGGTTCCGCGCTTCCCGTTCCTTTTGTTGATTTTATTTTCTCTGCTTCATCCGCAGCTTCACCACCCGTAAAACCCGCAGCTTCGCCGTCTACAAAATCTGCCGCGTCGCCGCCCGCAAGAACCGCCGCAATCTGCGCAATGCCCACCCGGGTCGCCCGGATATCTTCGGAATTCCCGGGATCGTCCACATTCGCGCCCGCCGCTTCGCCGCCCGCGAGGGCCGCGCAAATCAACGCGCGATGGCCGAGGCTTTTGGACGGCGGGATCTTTACCGTTCCCGCCGGGAAACGGTCTATTCTTTTTTCAGGAGCGTTCATCATTGGATCGCCCATCACAAATCACTTACCACAGAATTATTCATCCTTGAATCACTCGTCATAAATCACTCGTCACAAAATCATTCATCTTTGAATCACTCGTCATAAAACAAGCCCGGCAAGCCGCGCTTCCAGTTCGTCAAATTCCATCGGGTGAACAAAAGCCTCTCCGATCCGCCGTAACAGGATCACGTCGACCGAGTGCAGGACAGCCTTTTTATCCCCGCGAATAAAAGACAGCAGATCCGCCGCGGATTCCTCGAACAGCAGCCCGTAGCGG
>WRFF01000029.1 GCA_009778945.1 Clostridiales bacterium
CACATCAGGAAGAACATCGTCACCATTGCAATATTGCATAGCCTCAAATCGAGTAAATCTATGATTTTTTTTGCCTTTGCCAAAGTGTTACCTCCTACCGATACCTGCGTGCGGCGGGCGTTTCCCGCCGCACGCTGCTTGTGATGTTATTCGCCGGGTATCACTTCTAGTTAGCTGCTGCGCACAGCTCGGTGATCTTGTCCTGAAGCTGCTTGCCCTTGTCGCCGTTGGTGGCGATCCACTCGGTCTTGATCTGATCAGCCCCCGCGACGAGTTTCGCATGGTCGGCATCCGGAAGCTTGTAGACTGTGCCGCCTTCGCCTGCGATGGCGTCCGTTGCCTTAGCTTTCATGCCGTCCCAATCATCGTGCATGAGATCCAGCGCGGCCTGGCCGCTGCATTCGTCGATGACCGCTTTATTCTCGGCGGAGAGCGAGTCGTACTTCGCCTGGTTCATGAGGAAGTAGTGGGTGTTGTAGACAACGGCTTCGTCCGCGAAATACTTCGCGCAATTGTCGTACAGCTTGTACGAATAGATGGCTTCCCAGTCTGTGATAGCGCCGTCAAATGCGCCGTTCTGCAGGTTCTGAAAGAGTTCGTTGATCGGGCAGCCTTTGCCAGTCGCGCCGAAGATCTTCAGCCAATTGGTGACGGGCTCAGTCGAGGCGCGGATCGTCATCCCTTTCAGATCGTCCACCGAGCTGAGCTTCTTGCTTGCCGTTGTGATCGGGTTGTCACAGTTTGCACGGATCAGTATAACCTTCGTTCCCTGATAACCCGTGTCGCTCTGCAGCAGAGTCGTGTTCATCCAGATATTCATCATGACGTCGCTCGCCTGTGAGGAACTCGTGTACGGGAGATACGGCAGGCTGAGGCCATCCGTCATCGGGAACTGCCCCGGATAGAAGGACTGAAGGCCAAAAGCGAGATCGACCATGCCGCTCTTGACTTTGTCCAGCGACTCGGTCGGCTTCGCAAGCGCACCGCCGTTGTTCGCCTGTACTTCGATGCGGCCGTTGCTCTTTTCTTTGACCATATCCGCCCATTGGTGGCAGTACCGCCCCGGAGTGGATGTATCGGCATCGTGGTTTGTCAGGATCAGCGTGACTTCCGGCGTCGCTGCCGGAGGCGTCGGGGCCGTCGGACTGCCGCCGGGGGCCGCTGGGCTGCCGCCGCCCGCCGGAGGCGTTGTCGTGCTACCGCCGCCGCAGGCGCCGAGCATCATCGTCACCGCGATGACGGCCGCCAGTACGAAAAGCAATTTCTTTTTCATTTTTTCTTTCTCCTCCTTAATTATTAATTAACTGTTTATACTATTTTGAAAACGAAGACGGCTTTCGCCGGTTCCGTTATTCCGAATATCAGCCGCCGGCTCCGGCCCGCGCAGCCCTCATCACCTCGGGCAGCCACGTCGAAAGCGGCTCTATATACACAAAGATCGCCAAGGCGATAACGAGCATAACCAAATACGGCACCACGCCTCTGAAGAGCGAAAAAAGGGGCAGCTTTGCAATGCCGGACATGATACAGCATATGAGGCCGTGCGGCGGGCAGATCACGCCTATCAGCATGCACGTGACCATGATGACGCCGAACCACAGAGGGCTCCACCCAAACGCGGTCACGATCGGCCAGAAGATGGGCACCAAGACCGCGATCAGCGGCAACGTATCGATCGCCATGCCGAGCCCGATATAGACCGCAATGATGATCCATACCACGACATACTGGGACATATTCCCGCCCGCAAGCGCCGAGGCGAGCTTGACCGGCATCTGCGTCATCGCGAGGGCGGTCCCGAATACATTCGCGCCTACCATGATCATAAAAATCATGCAGGTCGTCTTGATGGAATCCCGAAGCGAACGCCAAATGTTTGCGAAGCTTGCGTTCCGGCGGATGATCATAATGACGAAGGCGCCGATCGCGCCGATCGCGCCGCCTTCGCTCGGGCTGAAGAAGCCGGAGAAGATGCCGCCGAGCACAAGGATGAAGAGGATGAGGAATCCGAGCAGCCCCTTCAACGAAATGAATCTTTCTTTCCAATTGAATTTTTCACCGACCGGCATAAGTTTCTTATTGCGTTGCGCGAGAATATTGACAGTGATCAGCGCCAGGATGATGACGATGATAGCCGGCACGATACCAGCGGCAAACATGTCGCTGACGGAGGTCTGGGTCATCGTGCAGTAAACGATGAAGCCGAGGCTTGGCGGAATAAGCGAACCGAAAGTCGCAGTCGACGCAATGATGCTCGCGGACGCAACCGGGTCGTACTTATAGCGTACCATCTCCGGATAGGCGACCGTACCGATCGTGGCCACCGTCGCCGTCGCGCTGCCGCAGAAACAGTGGAACAACGAGCTTGCGGCGATCACCGCGTAGGCGAGGCCGCCTTTGAAGCGTCCGAGCCATTTGTAGCAGGTGTCGAAGAGCTCCGCCGTGATGCCTGAATACATCGCGAAATTTCCCATGAGCATAAACAGCGGGATGACCGCCATCGTAAAGTTTCCGGCGGTAGTGAAAGAAATCGTCTTTATCTCCAATATACTCATTGAGAACGCCCGACTCATATCATGCACTTCTCCGGAACTCAAGATCATATATCCGGCAAACCCCGCCACTATAAGTGAGAGACCGACATGCATTCCCAGGAACATCAACCCCAGAAAGAGGATGATAGTGATAATTGAGATTACAATTGGATCCATCTACTTTGCCTCCTTCGCGTTTGTTTTGCCGAAACTGTTCTTAATAATATCCAACGCCTTTATTCTCACGTGTTCCGGCCAGTCATCCCAATTGGAAACCGGCGGTATACCGCCTTCCATCTTTCTTGCAAATGTCCACGCGGCGTCGATACATATACCTGACGCCGACAACATCTTGACGCGGTCGCCCATAGATATGCTCGGGTTGAGCATATTAACGCCGCCTTTGTTGCGAACGATATGGATGTCGTCACAAGGGTTGCACCTGGTCACCAGGGCCCACAAGACCTGATTGATATCTGAAGGATCTATATCTTCGTCAACCACGATGACCCAATCCGCATAACCGGACTGATATCCCAGCTTGCTGCTCCAAAGGCCAAAAGCGATCGTATTGGCGGCGCCATCGTACGTTTTGTCAGCGGAAACGACACAAAAGTTCCAATTGGCGGCCGGGTGGAAGAAGACCTCTTTCACTCCCGGCAGCTTCAGTTTATTGCATAGCTGATCTCTTCCCAACGCACTCATCGATATTGCACACATAAAATGGTCGTCTACAAACGGGACGCCCTCCTGCGAGCCTATCAATATGGGATCGTTGCGATGAGTGATGCACGTGACATGAATAACCGGCTTGGGTTTTTCCGTACCGCCGTAATAGCCGGTATATTCGCCAAACGGCCCTTCCGCACGAGTTTCCGTCGGATCAATATATCCTTCAATGATAATCTCGGCGTTGGCCGGTACCATGAGGTCGCATGTCTCGGCTTTTACCAGCTCGTAAGCCTGCTGCCTCAGGCCGCCTGCCATTTCAACTTCAGAAACCCCCACGGGGAACATACTTGCCGCAGTAATTGGCAGGGTGGGACAATCCCCCATTGCCAAAACAACAGGCATTCTTTCGCCTTCTTTTATGTATTTGCTGTGAATCAGCGTCCCATTTTTCAGCTCAACAGTCGCGGGAATGTTCAGGCCAAGTGTTTTTTCATCATGGATGCAAGAGCGATACATACCCCAGTTCACCCACCCGCTGTTTATATCCTCCAATATGGAGGCGTGAAACGTTCCGATAAAGCGCTGCCCATCAGACTCGTGCCAACGTGGCGTGGGGAATTTCGTTACATCAATATCGTCGCCAAGAAGTATGTTTTCTTTGCAAGGCGCTTTGTCCCTGTCAACCGTGACAGGAGCGATCGGCTTGTTGATCCTGTCTTCAAAAGTATGGACAAGATCCATTCTATCCGTACTTTTGTCCATTCCCAGCGCAATGGCATAGCGCCGAAAGCTTGAAAGCGAGTTTGTGAAAAACTTCCCGCCGGGATAGTCCTTGATGTTTTCAAAAAGAACCGCCGGAGCGTTTATTCCTCTTGTTTCAAGATCGCACAGCCCGCGGGATACAGCCCCTATCTCAAGATTCCAATCGACTTCTTCTGTTATGCGCAGAAGTTCGCCTTCTTCTTCCAGTTTCGCGATAAAATCACGTAGATCTCTAAATGCCATATCTGAACTCCTTTACTTTCCCTACAAGAAAAACAATAATCCACATAGAAAAGCCAGTAGGAAGCGGGCCGTGCTCCTGCCCTTACGTTCAGTCTTTCTTCAAAACGGCAATCGCCTCAATCTCCACAAGGAATTCAGGCCGCGCCAAAGAGGCGGCCTGAAGCACGGTGCTTCCCGGCGGCTCGTTGATAAGGGACGGCGCATGTTCTTTCCAGAATTCATATTCGGCCGCGCGCACAACCGGATAGTCCTTCATATCCTTGAACAACACGAGCGTACGTACAAGATTCTCGAGGCATGACCCGGCTTCTTCCAGTACTTTTTTCAGTTTTGTGTAGCAAACGATTGTCTGGTCATGCGCTGTGGACGTAAGGCAATTGCCATCCTCAAATGTCTGCGCGGTCATGCCCGATACGAAGACCAGGTTGTCCACTACCACGGCGTTCGCATAAATCGGCGTACCCAGCGGGACGTTTGGGATCTTTTGTTCAACTCCCTTTATGATGCACGGATATTTTTTCATGTCGACGTTTTCCTTTCTTTACCAATCTGAGTCAACTGATTGCCATAATAAATCTGCCAATAACGAATTTTGCTGCGCGCATACCTACTAATTATGCAAGAAGCGTGCCAATAATAAAAAAAGTGACATGGATAAATTAATAAAGATTCTTTTAAGAATTCAGAATCCTGTAAAAACAGGTTGTTCTTATCGAAAATTTTTAGAGGGAAAGCAATCCGGACGGCTCCGTCTATAGCGCATCGATCCCCGAGCCCTCACTGTTTTGTCGATAAACCTATACGGGTGTGTACGACAAATGTACAAATATTGTTCAACGGTGAAGGCCTTATTTTTATGTTTCCTTTAAATAAACTAAAAACTTACTTAACATGGCGCTCCAAAGTGATGTTAAACCGGTGCATCATGTTGTAAAGGCTGCTTCTGGAGACCCCGAGCAGCCGCGCGGCGCCGGATACGGACATGTCGGATACCTCCAGGGCTTTTGTTATGCGTTCTTTTTCAAGGTCTATCACGCTTTCCGACAGCGTGGCGTCCCGGTGCGGGGAAGGATACGCACTGTCGTTTTTCAGCCTCAGCACCCGCTGCAGAAGCTCTTTATCTATAATCTTCCCTTCATACATGACGGAAAGCTTGACAATCATATTCCTGAGTTCCCGGACGTTTCCCGGCCAGTTATAATTCTGCAGGATATCGACCGCTTCGTCGCTGAATTGCAGATCGTTGTCGTTCTGCTTGGAGAAATGGTTCACAAGAGGCATGATATCTTCCCTGCGCTCACGCAAAGGCGCCACCTCTATCTCGATGCCGCTCAGCCTGTAATACAGATCCTCCCTGAACTTCCCCTCCTCCATCAATTGCTCAAGGTTCCTGTTTGTCGAGGCGATGATCCGCGCGTGAAGGGGGATCAGATTGTTTCCGCCAAGCCGCTCGAATTCGCTTTCTTCAATTACCCTCAAAAGCTTCCCCTGCAGCAGAGGATTCAGATCGCCGATCTCATCAAGCAAGATCGTACCGTCAAGCGCGACCTCAAATTTGCCTTGTTTGGTGGAATAGGCGCCGCTGAACGCGCCTTTTTCATAACCGAAAAGTTCCGATTCCAGCAGGTCCTGCGGTATCGCCGTACAATTTATCCGCACAAACGGCTTTTTTTCTTTTCCGTGGCTTTCGGTATGAATACCGCCCGCGATTATTTCCTTGCCGCATCCCGTCTCGCCGCGTATCAATACGGGATATTCGTATTTTGCCGCTTTTTTCGCGAGTTTTATCACATCCTTCAGGCTCTGGCTTTGCCCGGCCAAATCGTTGAGCGAATAGCGGGCTTCCGCCCTGGAAAGCTGGTCGTACAATTCCGACGACTTGCTGTCGATATAGTTCTCGCGCACGAGTTTTTTTATCTTCTCGATGCCTCTGAAAATGATCACGCCGAAAGCGCCGATGATCTCATCGTTGCTGTCGAACAACGGAATCATATGCGTTATGCACGTCATCCCGTTGATGATGTGGATTTTCCCCAAAACGGCGGCCCCGGTTTTCAACAACTCCGGATACGGGGAGGCGGAGTCAAGTTCGGAAATATGCATCCCGATGCTTTCCTCGTTCGGACGCCCCCATATGAGCGGCGAGGAATCCGAACAGTGGACGATATAGCCATCCTTGTCCATGATGCACGACTCGTCAAACGCCAAATTCATAATTCCCTTCAGAATCGGGCTTATTTCCCGTATTTCCTCAGGATCGATTCGGATTTTTTCCATCGCGCAACCCTTTCCACATGCCCCGTTTTTTATACAGACTACCTGCGAATATATATTATGATTGTACAATACTCGCATGCAAAATCAAATATAAAGATTTCTTGAGTTTCCGCAAAATATTGTGGCTTTGTCACGATCTTCATAAAAAGCGGTTACCATGACAATTTTTCTCCATTTGTGCCCGTTTTAGATGTCCGAATCGGGCAAATTGTCATTAAACATCGAATTTCACGCCCCTGGTGACAAAATCTCATAGCTACAGTAACCGGAACGGGATAAATTGTCACAAAACACCGGAATTCATACTCCATAGTGACAAAACTCCATAACTATCACGGCTGGAACAGGAGAAATTGTCACTAAACATCGAATTTCACGCTCTATTGTGACAATCGGATGTTTTATGCTCTTTTCGTGCCTGCGTTTTGTGAAAACTCAAGAAAGATTCTTTTTCGAGCGTATTTTCCCGTACTGCCGTTGTTTTTCGCTTACAGCGCCCCGAAGCCGCAGTTCGGGAAGATGCAGGTCTCGCAGCTATAACACAGGCCGCCGTTGCTCAGTTTCACGAAATCGTCATAGGTCATAGGGATATCCGCCATCACGCGCGGCAGGATCAGATCAAACGCGCTGCGCTTGGAGTAGAGGACGCCGCCCGGGACGCCGATGATCGTCGCGGCGCCGAGCGTCGCGAGCAGGTACATGGAACCCGGCAGGATAGGCAGGCCGTGAACCACGATGTCGGCCCCCGTTGTTTTGACGGCGAGCGGCGTGCGGTCGTCGGGGTCGACGCTCATGCCGCCCGTGACTAAGATCAGGTCCGCGCCCTTTTCCGCGAAATCCAGGATCGCCTGCGCCGTTTGGCCGGGATCGTCCGGCACGATCACCTGGCCCATTTCATCATGGTCGAACGGCGCCAGGATGCGCCGCAGCACCGGCGCCATGCCGTCCTGGACCAGGCCGTTATACACCTCGCTCCCGGTCGTGACGATACCCACTTTTTTGCGGGTATAGGGCTGAATCCGGAAAACCGGCCCCCCGCTGCCCGCTGCGGCGGCGGAGGCCATCTCCAAAACCTCTTTCGGGACCGTCAGCGGTATCACGCGCGCCACGAAAAGCAGGTCGCCCTCGCGCACCGGCATGAAATCGTGGCGCGCCGCGATCGCCACCTCGGGGATGGCGTTCAGACGGAACAGCAATTCCGTGTCGGAACGAAAGACGCCCGCCGTCTTTGCGCGGACCTCGATTTTCCCCTGCTCCGGTTCCGTCTTGGCCATATGCTCTATCCCCCCGCAGGCCAGCTCGACGAGAAAAGCGGCCGCGTCGTCCTCATGCACCGACGCGTCGTCCGACGGCTCCCACACATAGAGATTCTCCTTGCCGATCGAAAGCAGTTCCGGGATGTCCTCCTCGCGCACGATATGCCCGCGGAAGAACGCCGTCCCCTTGAATACCCCCGGAACGATTTTCACGATATCATGGCACAGCTCCAAGCCGACCGCGTCCTGCGTTTTTACGATTTTCATAATCCTGCCTGTCCCTTCAGTCCGTTTTTCAATCTGTCTCCTTATTCTTTCACCGCGCCGGCCGCATGCCGCCTCAATGCCGCTGCATCTGCCCGCGCAGCGCCTTGCGCTTCTCCTTTTCGGCAGCCTCCTGTTTTGCCAAGCCCAGGAGCAGCCGCGTATTTTCCTCCTGATCGCCGAGCTCGATCGACTTCTCGAAATACGGGACGGCTTCCGCCTCCTTCCCCATATAATAAAGGGAGTACCCGACGCGGAAATGCCACAGCGGATCCGCCTCGCCCTCCGCCTTTACGGACAGGAGCAGGTTCATCGCGCGCCCGTACTGATCCAGATTGTTGAGCGCGCGCGCAAGCAGGGATGTCAGCTCATAACTACGCTCCTGTTCGGGTACCGTTTCGATCTCGTCCACGATCTTCTGATGCTCGTCCTCTTCATGCCATTTTTGCAGTTGTTCTATCGGAACCGTCTTTCGCTGACTCCTCGTTTGCGAGGCGGATCTTTTCTGCAGCAACATCCTCACAAGCAGCGCGATACCCACTGCCGCAAGAACCGTAATAGCTGAAGAATTCATCGTCCCATACCACCCTACACCACGCGGTTCAAGCTTCCGCCGGACGCCCAGACGCGCAGATTTTCACCTGCTGTTTCGATCAGGCGCCGGCGCGCCTCCGTTGTCAGCCACGAGATATGCGGCGTAATGACCGCGTTCGGAAGCCCGATCAGCGGATTGTCCGCGTCCGGCGGTTCCTGCGTGAGGACGTCGAGGCCCGCGGCGCCGACCTTGCCGGATTTCAGCGCGTCCGCGAGATCCGCCTCCCGCACGAGGCCGCCGCGCGCCGTATTGATGAGCCACACGCCGTCCTTCATCTTCGCGATCGTCTCCGCGCCGATCATGCCGCTGTTTTCGGGCGTGAGCGGGCAGTGCAGCGAGATCACGTCCGACGCCGCAAGCAGCGCGTCAAGCGAAACGAAAGAGATTTCGCTTCCCGTTTCCGGCGTTTCCGGCGGATGCGGCGTATAGATCAGCGCCCGCATCCCGAGCGCCGTGCAGACGCGCGCGGCCTTTCGGCCGATATTCCCGTACCCGACGACGCCGAGCGTCTTGCCGGCAAGTTCCGTCAGCGGCGCCACCGTGAAGCAGAAATCCTCGCTGCGCCGCCACGCGCCGGACCGGGCCGCCGCGTCGTGCGCGCCCACGCGGCAGGCCAGCTCAAGCAGCAGCGCCAGCATGCTCTGCACGACCGAATCCGTACTGTAGCCCGGCACATTCGTCACGGCGACGCCGCGCGCTTTCGCGGCCTCGACGTCGATATTATTGTATCCGGTCGCCGCCTCCCCGACATAACGCAGCTTTGGGCAGGCGTCCATGACTGCGGCGTCTATGCGGCATTTGTTCGTTATAATCGCATCCGCGTCAGCGATCCGGGCGGCCACACGTTCCTGCGGCGTGCGCGGGAACACGCGCGTCTCGCCGACCGCTTTAAGGAAAGACCAGTCCAGATCTTCCTGCACGACCGGATATCCGTCCAAAACCACGATCTTTATCGGATCCATGAGAGACGCCCTCCTGTCCGTCATATCCGCTTGCTGCGGATTTCTTCGAGCAGCATCTCGCGTAACGCGTCGACCGGCATCTCGCCAAGCTCCCCCTCTTTCGAAGAACGCACCGGCACGATGCCGCTTCCCGCTTCTTTCTCGCCGATCACGACGATATAGGCGTCGCGCGCGTTTCGGGATTCGCGGATCTTGAAACCGATCTTTTCGTTTCTCGGATCGTATTCCGCGCGGATGCCCGCCGCAAGGAACTGCTCCGTCAACTCCGCCGCATAATCGTTCCACTCCGTCGCCACCGTGAGGAATTTGATCTGCACCGGCGCAAGCCAGAGCGGGAATTTCCCCGCGAAATGCTCGGTCAGGATGCCGATGAAGCGCTCGATCGAACCGAAGACCACGCGGTGGATAAGCCGCGGGATATGTTTCTCCCCGTCGCTGCCGACATAGGCCGTCTGGAAGCGCTGCGGCATCTGGAAGTCGAGCTGGATCGTGCCGCACTGCCAGGTGCGCCCGAGGCTGTCCTCGAGATGGAAATCGATCTTCGGCCCGTAAAACGCACCGTCGCCCTCGTTGATGATATAGGGGATGCCGAGCTTTTTCACCACCGATTCGAGCGCGTCCTGCGCCTGGTCCCACTCCTCCTGCGTACCCATCGAATCCTCGGGCCTCGTCGAGATTTCGACATGATACCGGAACCCGAATAATTTATAGACATAATCCGTCAGCTCGATGACGCCGACGATTTCGCTCTCCGTCTGCTCCGGCAGCATGAAGATATGCGCGTCGTCCTGCGTGAAGGTCCGCACGCGGAAAAGCCCGTGCAGCGCGCCCGACAGCTCGTGCCTGTGCACCTGCCCGAGTTCCGCGTACCGCACCGGCAGTTCGCGGTAGGAAAATATGCGCCGCTTGTATGTGAGCATCGCGCCCGGGCAGTTCATCGGCTTCACCGCGAAATTCACCTCGTCGATCTGCGTGAAATACATATTGTTTTTATAATGGTCCCAGTGCCCTGACGTGTGCCAGAGCTCCTCGTTCAGGATCAGTGGCGTACGGATTTCGAGGTAGCCGCGCTTTGCGTGTTCCTCGCGCCAGAACCGCTCGAGTTCGCCTCTGATAATCATGCCGTTCGGCAGGAAGAACGGGAAGCCCGGCCCTTCGTCCGTGAGCATGAACAGTTCCATCTCGCGCCCGATCTTGCGGTGGTCGCGCTGCTTTGCCTCCTCGATTTTGTCCAGATACGCCTTCAGCTCTTCGGCGCTCGGGAAACATGTCCCGTAAATGCGCTGCAGCATCTTGTTATTCGCGTCCCCGCGCCAGTAGGAGCCCGCGACGCTCGTCAGTTTGAAGGCCCTGATCTGTCCCGTTGATTCGATATGGGGCCCTTTGCAGAGGTCGGTGAACTCCGCAATCTTATAAAAAGAAAGCGTCTTCTCGTCCAGCAGGTCTTCGATCAGCTCGCGTTTATACGGCTGCCCGGTTTCATCCGCCCATTTCAGAGCGTCCCCGCGCGCAAGGCCAAAATGTTCGATGCGGATATTCTGCTTGACGATCTTCTTCATCTCGCGTTCGATCTGCGCGAGATCTTCCTCCGAAAACCGGTGCTCCAGGTCGAAATCGTAATAGAACCCGTCCGCTATCGCCGGCCCGATCGCAAGCTGCGCCTCCGGCCAAAGCCGAAGCACCGCCATCGCCATCACATGCGACGCCGTATGCCGGAACGCGCCCCGCTGCTCCTCGTCATTCCAATCTATTTCCGCCAATGCCATTCGTTTTTCCTTCCTGCGCCAAAAAATCTACTCAATTATCATATCATGGTTTTCCGGAAAATATTTCTTGCATCAGGGGAAATATTTGCCATGATGAAATCGTGAGATTGCCGTTTTGGTAGCGCGGATACTTCACAGAAACTAATTTCTCAGGTTTATGAAGGCATCGCTTTTAAGCAAACGGTGTTATTTCTTTTTGTGGCTAAGAAGCAGTACCACAAAAAGGCAGTTGTGGACGAATATTTTCTCTAATAGGGCCAAAAAATGAGGAAAACAGCAAATTTATCAATAAAAATCGTCCACTACTGGATTTTTGTGCTGAAAAATGCACTATTTTCTGCATATGGGCTGTATTGAACGTGAAATCCGGATGGGAACCCCTTCCGACCTCTGTCCTTCATCGAAAGTGTAAACGTTTTCATAAAAATATTGCCTCGCTCCCGTCATTTTTATATTTTCTCATATCGCTTCGATTTCCCCGCGGGATTTGAGCGAAATCATGCGGGGCGTCAGAAGCACCCGCAACGCAAGGAAGCCGATCACGACGCATCCGAGCACGAGCAGCGAATGCCCCACGACTGCAAGATCCGGCGGGCGGCCGGAGATCACTTCACGCAGCGCGTCTATCGAATAGGTGAAAGTCACAAAGGGGTGCAGCGTCGTAAACATCTGCGCGCCCGAAAGCTGCAGCGGGAACGTGCCTGCGCTCGCCGTGAGCTGGAAGATCAGGATGATCATGGACAGCAGCTGCCCCACGCGCCCGAGGAGGCCGACCAGCGTCGTGATAATCGCGCTGCTCGTCAGCGCAGTCATAACAAAGACGACGAACAGCCACGGCCAGCTTGCGACATGGATACCGAGCCCGAAGATTACAACCACAAGGAGCGCGGCCTGCAGGATGCCGATGCCTGCGCAGAGGAGATAATGCGGCACAACGAGGTTAAAAGCCCGCGTCGGACGAAGCGGCCCGCCGCCTCCGGACGCCGGCTCCGCGGGGAGCCGCTCGCCTTCTTCATTGCCGTCTTTCTTTGCCAGCGCCGCGGGTATGACGAGCGCGGTGAGCAGCGCGCCGATCCACAGTGCGAGCGAGCAGAAATACGGCGCGAAGCCGGTGCCGTAATTCGGCACGTCGGACAGATCGGTCTGGGTGGCCTGTACAGGATCCGTCAGATAGGTTTTCAGACCGCGCCCCTGCAGGGACGTGACGCCGCTCTGGAAAGTGTTCACGCCGTCCGCGAGCTTGTCCGCGCCGGAGACGTAGGCCTCCACGCCGTCCGCGTAGGCGGACGCGCCGTCCTGCAGGGCGAGCGCACCGCTGACGAAAGTGTTCGCACCGGCTACATACGTGTTCACACCGGATTTGAGGCTGTCCGCGCCGCCCGCGAAGGTATTCACGCCGGCGACATAGGAATTCACGCCGGATTTGAGGCTGTCCGCGCCGTCCGCGTAGGTATCCGCGCCGGACACATACGTGTTCAAGCCAGACTTCAAACTTTCCACGCCGGCTGCATAGGTATCCGCGCCGGAGACATAGGCGCCGAGTTCGCTCTTCAGCGTATCCGCGCCGCCCGTATAGGTATCCACGCCCGCGTTGAGCTGGGCCGCGCCCGCCGCAAGCTGAGTGAGCTGCGCCGCATCCGGGAGCCCTGCTGCCTGCGCCGATTGAGCCAAGCTGCCCGCAAGCGCCGCGAGCTGCGCCGCCGACGTCTGAAGCGAGGCGGAATCAAGCTGCGCGGCGCCCGCTGTGAGCTGTGTGCCCGCCGCTTTTAGCGAAGCGCTGTCGAGCGCGAAGGCGCCCGCCTTGAGCTGTGCGCCGGCCTTCTCCAGCGCGGCGGTGTCGAGCTTGGAAGCGCCGTCTGTCAGCGATGTCCCGCCCTGCCGAAGCGCGTTCGTATCGAGCTGCGCGCCGCCGGAAACAAGGTCGGCGCCGTTTTGCCGGAGTTTTTGCGCGCCGTCCGTCAGCGCGTCCGTCTTCAGCTGCCCGCCCGCATCCGTCAGGGTCTCGCCGCTTGATTTCAGGTCCGAGGCGCCGGCGTTCAAATCATCTGCGTTTTTCGCGAGCGTATCGACAAGCGCGCCCACCGTGGCGCCTGCGATCTGTCCCGCCAGCTCCGCGCGGATCTGTTTATCCACATTCTCCGAGAGCAGCGAAGCCATGAAGCTGTTCTTGCTGTTCGTGTACAGCTCGATCATGGACGCCTGCGGCACGTCGCTGTTTCCCGACTGCATTTTTTTCGAAAAATCTGCAGGAATTACAAATTCTGCGTAGTACGTTTTATCCGAAAGCCCCGCGTCGCCCTTAGCGCGGTTCACAAACTGCCAGTCTACAGCCTCTGATTTTTTCAGGTCCGTCGCCAGCTTCTCCCCATAATTCTCTCCGCTATAACCATTGTCCTCGTTCACAAACGCGACCGGAAGCTTGTCCAAATTCGCGTAGGGATCCCAAAAAGCCTGCAGATAGAACAACGGATAGAGTACGGGTACAATCAGAATCGCGACAATCGAGATGATGCGAAAACGGCTCGATATACTGTTCCGAACCCCCTGCAGAAACATTTCCGAAAATTTCATTTTTGTGCCTTCTTTTCTTCCTTTTTAAAGCGTCTGTTTTTTCAG
>WRFF01000030.1 GCA_009778945.1 Clostridiales bacterium
CATACGGAGGCTGCTGTTCATACGGGGGCTGCTGTCCATACGGGGGCTGCTGCCCATACGGAGGCTGCTGTTCATACGGAGGCTGCTGTCCATACGGGGGCTGCTGTCCATACGGAGGCTGCTGTCCATACGGAGGCTGCTGCCCATACGGAGGCTGTTGTCCATACGGAGGCTGCTGCCCATACGGAGGCTGCTGTCCATACGGAGGCTGCTGTTCATACGGAGGCTGCTGTTCATACGGAGGCTGTTGGCCATACGGTGGCTGCTGTGCATAAGCATACTGCGCATACAACTGCTGCTCCGAAAGCTCAAATTCCTGTGCCGACACAACGCCGCGCAGGATGGCGTCGCGCTTGATTTCCTCGTAAAAACCGGCGTTGGCCGCGGCCATATACGGCCCGAGGAACAGCGCCATATAAGCGTAGAAAATCAGATATTCGGCGACGGATAACCCGCCGCCTGCACCCATCATCGCAAACATATTCGTTGCGTACGGCATGGACGTGGCGTGGGCGTACATCATGGTTCCCGGTATATATAGCGCCATAAGGACCGCCACGCCCAAGAGCATCCACCCGAGGAAGGAAAGATGCATGACAAAGACTTTTGCCTTGTTGCCGTTCATCATGCGCTTCGACAGTTCAAGCGCACGCATAGCCTCCACATTGGGGCTGTCCGCTAAAACGTATTCCGTACAGAAATAGTGATACATTTTCACAATGCCCGGCACGACAAACAGAAGCGACCACAGAAAAACCCACAACACTTTCCATAGCGAGCCGCCGAGCACCCGGCCATAACGGTGGAACGGCCAGAACAATACGTTGATATTCGTCGGCTGGCCGCGGAAGCGGTACAGAAAATAACCGGCCGCGCCTACCAAGACAACAGTTGTGATAAGCAAGCTGAAGGCCGACAAAAAAGAACATACCATTATAATAAGCAATACCAAAACAAACGCGCCGACCGTCGGCCAGTAGTTTTGTTTTACGCTTTGCCATGCCTGGGCTTTGATATCCATTCTGCTTCTCATCTCTCTATTTTTTCCTTTCTCCAATAAGATATGGGTTATCTCTGTCCTGCGTTATATTATACATGATATCGTTTTTGTTTTTCTGTTTCCCACAAAATCGTGATGTGCTCCCCGCTGGACTCATGATAAAATAACGTTAGGTTTTCTATTTTCGGAAAAAACGGATGCCGGCGACAGTGCTCGGAAGGGACGGTTCTTATGGCCAGTCCCCCAGTAGCCGTAAGGGCCGTCCCCGTTTGCAGAAAGGATAGAGTGTAATTTATGGCAAAAATCGCAAAAAGCATAGCCGACCTGATCGGTGATACGCCGCTTTTGGAACTGGGAGCCTACGGGCGGGAGCACGCGCCGGACGCAACAATCCTTGCGAAACTCGAATATTTCAATCCGACGGGCAGCGTGAAAGACCGTATTGCGAAATCGATGATCGGCGATGGGGAAATTTCGGGCGAGCTGAAACCGGATGCGGTCATCATTGAGCCGACAAGCGGCAATTTGGGTGTTGCCCTCGCCTCCATTGCGGCGGCGCGCGGCTACCGCATCATTCTCGTCATGCCGGATACAATGAGCGTTGAACGCCGCAAATTGATTCAGGCTTACGGCGCGGAGATCGTGTTGACGGAGGGCGCGCTTGGTATGAAAGGCGCCATTGCCAAGGCGGATGAGCTTGCCCGGGAGATTCCGAACAGCTTCATTCCGGGTCAGTTTACAAATCCGGCGAATCCGCGCGCGCATCGCGAAACAACGGGGCCGGAGATTTGGGATGACACGGGCGGCGCCGTGGATATCTTTGTGGCAGGCGTCGGCAGCGGCGGCACGATTTCAGGCGTCGGGGAATTTTTGAAATCACACGGCAAGGAGATACAGGTGATTGCGGTCGAACCCGACGATTCGCCGGTTCTTTCCGAAGGCCGCGGCGGTCCGCACAAGATTCAGGGCATAGGGGCCGGATTCGTTCCGGATATGCTGAATACCGCAATCTACGACGAAGTCATCCGTGTAAAAAGCAATGATGCAATTGAAACCGGACGTGCGCTCGCCAGAAGCGAAGGCGTGCTCGTCGGCATCAGCGCAGGCGCGGCGCTTTGGGCGGCGACACAGGCCGCGAACCGCCCGGAAAACAAAGGAAAAATGATCGTTGTCCTGCTGCCGGACACCGGCGAACGCTATCTGTCTACGGAATTGTTTGCGGAGTAGCCGCCGCGCCAGACCCGGAAATCGATAGAGACACATAACAAAGGCTGGCTGTCTTTGATGGTGTGTTTTTACGACAAAAATGGAGAAAGCAACCGAGCGGTATTTGATTGCGGGAATGTGACGAAGGAGCCAATGGCCGTGCAAGCTTTGCAGAAGATTTTGAATGAAGTCCAGGCTGCGCGTCCGGGACTGTTGTACAGCGAAGGGCTTGATTCGGCGGCATCACGACAACGCAGGCGTCAGTATAAAACTATGGCCAAGGGGTTTTGATATTAACGATTCATCCTCTTGTGCCAAATCAATCCCAAGGACACTGTTTGCCGGTGAATATCGAGGGAAATGCTAAAAATTTTCGATTAAGGGTTGTTATTTTTGAATAAGTGTCAAAAATGATAGAAATATTGAAGGAAAACAACAGCATTTCAATACAATAATTATTATAGCAACCCTTAAACGAAAATAATTAGCGAAACCGTGATAGAATTATGGTATGCAAATCGTAATAAGCAATGAATCGGCGCTGGAATACTGGCGCTTATACGGAAGTACGAAGATTGACGCTACCGCTAAGCTGCGCCGGAAAAGCCCGCCGGCAAGCCTTCCATATCGTGCCGATATTCGCGGCATTATTCCCGAGGGGCTGTCATCTCCGGCTAACTTGATGATAAACAATCTGAATGGCAAGTGGAAATCAAGCATAGTAAGTCCGCGCGTATATACGGGGCTGACGCCGGATGGCTGCTTTGTCAAAATCGGGGACGGGATGGCGGTAAGCGCTCCTGCGTTCTGTTTTTTCCAAATGGCCGCTGTACTGCCGCTTGTCAAACTGATACAGCTGGGGCTTGAGCTTTGCGGTACGTACTCGCTGCCTGCCAATGACGAACACAGAGAGAGGCTTCGTATCGTGTCCGAGCGGGATGCCGGCAAAGAACCGGCTCTCCGTCCGGGGATTGATTTAAGCAAATCGCATGTCAGAGACAAGGGCAAAGACACAAATCCGGGTGTTGCTTTTCAAGGCTTCGTGAGCCGTCCTGCGCTTACGAGCGTAAAAGAACTCAAGGCCTTTACGGTGCGCATGAAAGGCACGCGCGGGCAGAAAAACGCAAGCCGCGCCTTGCGCTATATGGCGGACGGCTCGGCCTCGCCTATGGAAACGATCCTTTTCATGATGTTGACGCTGCCATATGGGCTTGGCGGGTACAGGCTTCCTGTGCCTGAACTTAACAAACGGATCGATCCGGGGAAGGCCGTCAAACTAAGTTCAGGCAAAGCTTATTTGATATGCGACCTTTTCTGGTCGAAAGCCAATCTTGCGATTGAGTATGACAGCTATTTGCACCATGCCGGCGCTGACCGGATTGAAGATGATTCAATAAGGCGGCATGATTTAGATGTACTCGGAATCGAGCCGGTCACTGTGACCGGCAAGCAGATTCGAGATGCCGCCATGTTTGAAAAACTAGCAAAGCAGATTGCTAAAAAAACAGGAAAACGATTGCAGTATGAAAACCCAAAATTTATGAAGGCGCAGCGCGAACTGCGCAGAATGATCGGGGTCTCCTCACGCTCCGCATAAGCTTTCCCAGCGTTCGTAAAGCGCGCTGAGTTCGGCGCAACGCGCTTCATACGCCGCGTGCAGCTTCGCGAGCAGGAGATGGTCTGTCGCGTTCCCCGGCGAAGCCAGCGCGGTTTCGATCTCTTTGATTTCCTTCTCGAGCGCCTCGATGCGCGCTTCCGTTTCCGAGAGCTGCCTTTCCTTTCGCCTTCTTTCCGTCTCCGCCTGCTTTGCATGCCGGCGCTCCGCCTCCGCCTCGCTCACCGCGGACGCCCCGAATTCGCGGTCGTACGCCGCAAACCTCCCGTCCGCCGCGCCGGAAACCGCCGCCGTCTCCGCTTCTTTGGCGGCCTTTTTCTCGCAGTAATATTCATAATCCCCGGGATAGTCGCGGAGCCCCTCCGAGGTAAGCTCGAGTACGCGCCGCGGCAGGAGGTCCAGCAGCCAGCGGTCGTGCGAAACGACGAGCAATGTGCCGTCGAATTCCGCAAGCGCAGTCTCGACCGCCTCCATTGACGCAATATCCAAATGGTTCGTCGGCTCGTCGAGCAGCAGCGTGTTTGCGCCGGAAACGATGAGTTTGAGCAGCGACAGCCGCGCCTTCTCCCCGCCGGACAGCGTATCTGTCGTCTGGAATACTTTGTCTCCGCGAAACAGAAACCGCCCGAGCAGCGCACGCAGCCCCGTGTCCGTCTCAAATGGCAGCAGATCCCGCAGTTCCTCCAGCAGCGTGCGCCCGCTTACGAGCTCCGCCTGATGCTGGTCGTAATACCCGATCTTCACATTTGCGCCGCGCTCGACGAGGCCGGTGTCACCCGCCGTCCGTCCCGCAAGGATTCTGAGCAGCGTGGTTTTCCCGATCCCGTTTTCACCGATCATGCAGGTCTTTTCGCCGCGTTTCAGTTCGAGATCCACGCCCTCGAAGAGCGTGCGATCCCCGAATCTCTGGCTCAGGTTTTGCGCGAGGAGCACGTCGTCGCCGCTTCGCTTTGCCGCTTCAAAGCGGATATTCGCGGTCTGCCGCTGCGCGTGATGTGTCGGGAGGCCTTCTTCCTTGAACTGCGCGAGCCTCTTTTCCCGCGACGCCGCGCGCTTCGCCAGCTTTTCCGTCCCGCGTTCCTTGAAGCGGCGGATCATCTCCTCCTGCCGGCGGATTTCTCGCATCGCGTGTTCGAAAGCCTTGTTGTCCGCCTCTTCGCGTACGCGCTTCTTCTCGCGATAGGCCGAATAATTTCCCTTGTACGCCGTGAGCGCCGTGTCCTCGATCTCGAAGATACGCGTCACCGTGCGATCCAGGAAATAGCGGTCATGAGAGACGAGCAGCACGGTTCCGGGGAAGCCCTTCACACAGCGCTCCAGCCAGCCGAGCATCCGCAGGTCGAGATGGTTTGTCGGTTCGTCCAAAAGCAAAATATCGGGGAGTTCCGAAAGCAGGGCGTCTAATTTCGCGCGCGCCTGCTCGCCGCCGGAGAGCGCCGAATGCGGATCATCCCGCTCCTGCCTCAGAAAACCGAGGCGCAGCCCCTGCCCGATCGAAACCGTTCCGCCGCTTGGCTCAGCTTCTCCGGTCAGGATGTGAAACAGCGTGCTCTTTCCCGCGCCGTTTGAGCCGATCAGCCCGATTTTCTCGCCGGTTTCCACAGAAAAACTGACGCCGTTCAAAACAACGTCAATTCCGTATTCCATTCGAATGTCTTTGGCGGAGATCGCGATCATGGCGCGGAGATCATACCATCAATAAATCCGTCTGACAGGAAAACCCTCCTGTTTCAGCGCGTTCAGCACGCGCTCGATATGCGCGTGGCCGTTTGTTTCGACCGTCACTTCGAGCGCGACGCGATCGGTGTAACGGTCGAGCGCCTTGAACTGATTGTGCTCAAGCTCGATCACATTGGCGCCTTCGCGCGCGCAAAGCTGCGCGACCGCAACCAGGGAGCCCGGCTTGTCAGGCAGGTCGACCGAAAAGCACATGATGCGCCCGCGGCTGATCATGCCCTGATTAACGACGGAGCTCACGGTGACCGTGTCGATATTTCCGCCGCTCACGAGCGCCACCAGTTTGCGTCCGTGCCGTGCGCGCTGCCGTACTGCGGCGAGCGAAACCGCGCCGGCCGCTTCGGTCACAAGCTTGTGTTTTTCGATCATGAGCAGGATCGTTTCCATAATATCGCATTCGCTGACCGTGACAAGCTCATCCAAATATTTTTGAATGACGGCAAAGGTCAGATCACCCGGCTGCTTGACCGCAACGCCTTCCGCGCAAGTGCGGATCTCGGGTTCCCGCATCGGTTTGCCCTTTTCGAGCGAATGCTTGACAGCGCACGCGCATTCCGGCGTGACGCCGATCACCTTTGTCTTCGGGCTGACAGCCTTGACCCATAACAAAATGCCGGCAATCAGGCCGCCGCCGCCGATCGGCACGAGGATCTCATCCGTATCGGGAAGCTCCTCCAGGATCTCACGCGCAAGCGTTCCCTGCCCGCAAATCACCTGATAATCGTCGAACGGATGAATAAAGGTCATCCCCTCCGTGCGCGCCAGTTCCAGCGCTTTTTCAAAACTTTCGTCATAGAACTCGCCGTGCAGGATCACGTCCGCTCCATAGGATTTCGTCGCGTCTACCTTCAGCAGCGGCGTTACGTCCGGCATTACGATCGTCGCCTTCACGCCGCGGTGCTGCGCGGAAAACGCGACCCCCTGCGCGTGATTGCCTGCGGACGCTGAAATGACGCCGCGTGCGAGTTCCTCATCCGGAAGCGTGGCGATCTTGTTGTAGGCGCCGCGAATTTTGAAAGAGCCCGTCAACTGCAGGTTCTCGGGTTTGAGCCAGACGTCGCAGCCGTATTCGTCGCTGTAAAAATCGCTGTGGATCAGCGGCGTCGGCCGGAGCACGCCGGACAGGCGCTGTGCCGCGGCTTCTATATTTTTTTCGTGGTTTTCATTCAGTTTTTTTTGTAGTTCCTGTTTTTCCATACTTTGTTCCTGTATTCAGTGTTGGGATATTTTTAAATAGTATACTATATTGCCAAACATCCTGTTATTCGGCCTTATTCACACATTTCCGAGATACACGTATTTCAGCTTGCGTCTTGCGATTTTCTCGAATTTTCGCAGGGTTTCCATTTGTGTCGGTTCGCGATCCGTCCTTTGATAGCGCGGGAAAAACCGTGAAATATGCAGGGGGATTTCAGGAGAGACGGCAGCGATAAAATCCGTCATCTGCGACATTTCGCCCTCCGAATCGTTTTCGCCGTCCATCAGCAGGCAGGTAAGTTCGATATGGCAGCGCGCGGCGGCCAGCCGGATATTTTCAAGCACGATATCGAGATCGCCGCCGATTTCGGTATAAAAATCAGGGTTGACGGACTTCAAGTCGATATTCATCGCGTCAATGAGCGGCAGGAGTTCCTCAAAATAAGAAGGAGTGGCAAATCCGTTTGTCACGAGGACGGATTTCAATCCGCGTGCCTTCAGGATCTGCGAAGTATCGCGAACATATTCAAAGCCAATGAGCGGCTCGTTATAGGTGAACGCCACGCCGATATTGCCTTGCTCCGCGTATCGCTCCGCCAGATCGGCGAGCGCTTCCGGCTCTGTTTCGCGCGTTTCCGCATCGGCGGGCCCGGCCGCCGAGATACTGTAATTTTGGCACCACGGACACCGGAGATTGCAGCCGAAACTGCCGACCGACAGAATTTTGGAGCCGGGATAAAAATGATAGAGCGGCTTTTTTTCGATCGGGTCGAGCGCGATCGACGTAAGTTTGCCGTAACTCAGTGAAACAACGGCCTCGGCGCGCTTTTCCTCTTCGCCATGCTTTCCGCCGGCGGGTACGCCGCGCGCCCGGCAAAAGCCTATCCCGCCGGGCGCAATTCTGCATGCATGCGGGCAAAGACCGCAGACAGCGCCGGCCGCTGCCGCTTGAGGCGGCGCTTCTTTTTCCCTACCCGGCACAGGCAATGCTTCTTCACCCACGACCGTCATCGATAACGGATCACTTCAAAGCGTTCAAGTTTCACACGCGGCCTGTCCTTTTCTGCGATCCCCGCCTTGCGCATGGCGATGCCGATCTGCGTTTCCGCGTCGTCGATTCCCTCCAGGTCGGGCAGGAGCAGGCCCCGTCTTCCGCCCAAACTGACGATAACGCCGTATCGGGACGGGTCGAGCGTGTCGGCGTTTTCCACAGGTTCCGCAGGCGCCAGCACGTCGACCGAATACTCAAGATACGGAAGCTCGTCTTCTTCTATCGCGGAAAATCGCGGGTCGCGGATCGCCGCGCTGACCGCGTTCGCGCGTATTTCTTCCCCTATGCATTCCGCTACGGGTGAAATCGTCCCGATGCAGCCGCGAAGCTGCCCCTGCTTCTTGATCGATACGAAAACACCCGCCTTTTTCGCTGTCAGCTCTTCAGGCAGCGGTTCGGGATTTTCATAAAGCCGGCCGGTTTTCACATAGTTTTCGACAGTCCGGCGCGCAAGCGCCACCTGCGGGCTCTCGTCCCGTATGTGCGCCGCTGCGTGTTTCCGTTCGGTTTCAAGATATCGGTCCAAAAAAGCGCGCGCCGCGTCTTCGCCTTTCACGACAAACGATGCGACGCCGTAGCCTACCCCAAACGGCCCCTCGTAACTGTATAGTTTCGAATCCACAGCTTTCCTGTCCAGCGCGCCCGCCATCACGACGAGCGGCCTGTGCCCGCACTCGCCCGCTTTTTCACAAAATGTGCCGTCCAGTTCAAACAATCGGGAAAAGTCCGCATCCTCCGCCGTTTCACCGATAACCCTGTCAAATTCGGGCCCTTCCGGCGCAAAACCGTAAGGCCCTTCGTCCTTCAGTCTGTGGGAAAGGTCCCCGCTTGCGATGACGACCGTCTTTCGGCCGAGTTTTTCCGACGTTTCCGCGATAAGTTCCCCGAACCGGTAATGTTCGGAGAGCGACAGTCCCGATACGCCTGCCCGTATAAATTTCGGCGCAGCGGTTCCGTCGGCGCAAGCCTCGTTTATGAATCTCACCGGTATGGCCGTTGCATGGTCGAGCGCCTTATTCCGCTCGCCGAGCGTCCCCGCGGGAAAATCCTCCGCCTCGCACGCAAGCGACAGCGCGGCGGAAAATTCCGCGTCATAAGCGGCTCTGATATCCACTCCGCTGACACCGTAGGCCCTCATATCGCCCGCCGCGCCCTCGCCCGGCGAGATATGAAAATAGTCCGCGTAGATCTGCGCGTGCGGCGAGAGGATGACAACCGTATCCGGCGCCGCAGCCGCGATCTCCGCGCCCATCTCTTTGTACGAAGCCACTGTCGCGGCGATCTCCTTTTCTTTGCCGCATCCCACTTCCGGAAAAATAAGCGGCGGATGCGGGACCAGCCATCCTGCGATCACTCCCATGTTTTGCTCCCTGTCCTTTCTGATATGAATTTTTTCATTTGAACTCCTTCAGCCTGTCCCAACCCGCAAAGCAGAACTGGGCCAGCGTCCGGTTCGTCGCGCCGTACGCGATAAACTCCTCGGGCCGCAGGCCGCTCGGTTCATACGCCTTGATAAACTCCGGCAGGGCGGACAGCCGCTTGATTGTACTTTCCGGTATCGGATTGTTGATCCCGGGGACAAACGGCGCGGGGACGTCCGCGAGCGTATCCGCGATCTTCGGAAATACGGACATTATCATATCCGCTCCGGCAAGCTCCGTGATATGGTAGGAACCGCGCATTCCCGCCGGCATGATCTTGCACCGGTACCCGCGTTCGCCGAATATTTCATAAGCGCGTTTTATCGCGGCCAAACCGCTGAACCGGATATCCTCTTCCGTGACTTGCGCGCCGCTGTCGAGCGCCACGTCCCGGAGGTAATCGTCCAGCCGCCCGACCATCAGTACGGCGATACCGAGCCCCGGACGGATCCCGTTGGCCTCCGCTCTCTTGCTTCCCCGTTCAAAAGCTTCTCCCGCAGCAAGCACCTGAGCCGTTGTGAAGCTTACGGTGGCGGCCGCATTGAACCCTTTGGCCGCGCATTCTTCAAGAACTCTGAGGCCCGCCGCCGTTGCGGGAAGCTTGATGACGATATTTTCCGCGGCCGCCGCGTAGCGGCCCGCCTGATCGGTCATCGCTTCCGCGTCGCCGGGTTTATTCGGGTTTACCTGTGCGCAGCAAAAGCCGCTTCCCGGCCTTCCCGAAAATTTCCGAAGCTTCTCCGCGAAAGCGGCCGCGACGCACAGCGTCAGCGCCTCCGCTCTTTCGTCTCCCGTTTTGCCGGCAGCGGTTTCCCGAAGCTTTTCCGCCCAGTCAACCGAGTCTCCCGGGAGCGAATTCGCCAGCAATACCGGATTCGTCGTCGCGCCTGTCGCGCCGTTTTCGATGGCCGCGTCCAGTTCGCCCGGGATGGCGCCGTCGTGCCAATACACGGATTTCGTTTCGCTGGAAAGCCATTTCAAATATTTATTGATTGCCACTCTATCCTCCTTCGGAGCTTTTTCACTCAGCGCTTCTTTGCGATTCCCGCTTCAAGCCCGCGCAGCATCTCCAAGCTCATTTTAACGGCTTGCCCTCCGAGCGGATACCCCACCGTTTCCATCACGGCAAATCCGTCATAAGAAATTTCGTGAAGAGCTCTCAGCACGGGAAGGAAATCGATATTTCCCTCTCCGGGGACGCGGCGGTTGTCGTCGGAAAAATGTACATGCCCAAGCCTCCCTGCGCACATCTTCACTTCTTCCCCCAAATCGGAGGGCAATGGGGGCGGTTCTTCGATCCGTGATTCCTCATTCATCTGATAGGTGTCAATGTGGATCCGAAAATTCGGGCGCCCCACCTTCTCTACATACCGGAGCGTCTCCGGCACGGAACAGAGATAATTTGTCCATTTCCGGTTAATCGCTTCGACACAGATACAGACGCCGCTTTTTTCCGCATAATTCGAAAGCTCCAACACCGCGTCCGTCAAACGCCCCTCATACGAATCATAGACGCGGGAATCGGGGATATTCCCTCGCATGGAGCCGATAATCACTGTAGGGCATTCTATTTTTTCGGCAAAATCGATATGCTCTTTCAACCGGCCAAGGGCGTTTCCGCGGACGGTTTCATCATCGCTGGTCAGGGAGAGCCCGTTTAAGACATATTCCAGCCCGGTGGAAACCGCGGCTGTCGCAAGCCCGCGTTTTTTCGCCGCTTCGCGCAGCGCTTTGCCGTCGTATTGAAGCGGATTCCGGATATGCCATTCGATCGCCTCAAAACCCGCCCTTACCGCTTCCTCCGTTACAAGGCGCATATCGCCCCGCAGCGTGACGGGATAGGCCGGGTCAAGCTCTTCCAAAGCGCAAATGATCCCGCAACGCAATTTATCCGTCATACCTTCCACTCCAGCATCTTTGAAAGAAACTCCTTCAGTTCCCGTGTTTCGGGTTCCGCGAAAACCTGTCCGCTTTCACCGTGTTCCAGAATCTCTCCGTCGCTCAGAAAGAGCACCTTGTCGCAGGCGTGATAGGCAAAGCCCATTTCATGCGTGGCAATGATAAAGGTGAGATGTTCGTCCCTGAGTTCCCGTATCATGTCCAGCACTTCGGTGGTGTATTCAGGGTCGAGGGCGCTCGTCGGCTCGTCGAGCAACAACAGTTTGGGCTTAGGTGCGATCGCCCGAGCGATGGATACGCGCTGTTTCTGCCCTCCGGAAAGCTGCGCGGGCTTTTTAACCGCCTCGTTTTCCAGCCCGAAACGCGAGAGCAGTTCATAACCCTTTGCCTGCGCCTGCGCCTGCGAGAGCCCATGTACCTTTTCTAACGGCAGGGTGATATTGTCGAGGGCGCTCAAATGGGAAAAGAGCCCGCCCTGCTGAAAGACAAAGCCGATCTTCTTTCGGTATTCTTCGCTATCGGTCGCCGCTTCGCCGTCGACCCGGACCGCGCCTTCGGAAGCGGGGATGAGCCCGCCCAAAATACGAAGAAAGGTCGACTTTCCGCAGCCCGACCGTCCGATCAGCGCGACGGCCCTGATGTCGTCATGGTAGCTTATGTTCCGCAGCACCCGGGTTTGCCCGTCAAAGGTCTTACAGAGGTTTTCGATCTCAATTTTCGTAGGTGAACCTCCGCTCCAGCCGTTTGCTGGCGAATGAAATCGGAAGTGTCAGCACTAGGTACAAAACCCCGAGCGCGAAATAGCATTCAAACAGCTTGAAGTTTTCGGAAGAGATCTCGCGCATGGTCTGCGTGATCTCTATAACCGCGATGACGGACAGAAGGGACGAATCCTTGATGATGGACGCAAACTGTCCCGTCAACGCGGGCAGCGTCCTTGCGATGAGTTGCGGCAGGATCACGAGCTGCACCGTCTGCTTCTTCGTGAAGCCTACCGCCTTGGCCGCCTCAAGCTGCGTGCCGTCCATGGACAGCAGGCTGCCCCTGATAATTTCGGAGATATAGGCGCCCTCGAATATCGAGAGGATCAGCACCCCGCAGAAAAAACGGTTCTCGATCCCAAAGGCGGTTCCCACGATATAAAAGAACAGATAGATTTGCATGATCAACGGTGTGCCGCGTATAACCGTCACATACAGCTTCGCGAGATACCGGAGTGCCAGGATCTTGCTTGATTGCAGCCACGCGCTGACAATCCCGAGGATCAGGGAAAGCACCAGGCTGGCCGCGCTCAGGCCCACCGTCATGAGAAAACCGTCCCGCAGCCGTATGCCGTACAGAGGCAGAAATGAAAAGTCAAAGGTAACGCCGATTCGCGAGAGCGCGAACCAGAATACGGCGACCAAAAGGACGCTTACGAGAAGGATATTGACCGCCGCTTGCAGGGAATGTGTCTCGCCCGGCCTTGAAACAAAGACATTCATGGCATTTACTTACGATTTGCTCAGATCAAAAAACCATTTGAATCCGAGCTTGTCAAACGCTGCCTTTTCATTTTTTAAGTATTTATCGGTCAGCTTGTCAAATCCGCCTTCGTTGGTGTATTTGGTGATGAACGTATTTAGTTGGTTCAGAAGCTGCGTATTGCCTTTTTTCACCGCCACGCCCCAATATTCGACTTGCTGGAAGGGGATATAGATCGCCACGGTTGTATCGGGATTCTTCTGTTGATCCCGATAGATTGTAAGCTGATCATATAAAAAACCGTCGGCTTTTCCCTGCGCCACTTCCGTCATGCAGGCGCTCTCGTCCGCGAGCGAAATGATCTGCGCCTTTTGAAGATGGGCCTGTGCGTAGACATCCCCCGTCGAGCCGGTCTTCACTGCGACTTTTTTCCCCGGCTGATTCAGATCGTCGATGCTCGATACACCGGAGTTTTTATTTGCCAAAATGGCTAACTGGGCGTTGGCGTAAGGTTTGGAAAAATCCACTTCCTTCTCGCGGTCCGCCGTGATCGTCATGGAGGATATGACCATGTCGGCCTTGCCCGTTTGCAAAGACGGGATCAGGCCGTCCCAGGCGGTATCATCGATCTCGACATCCTTTCCGATATACGCGCTGAAAGCTTTCGCGAAATCCACGCTCACTCCGGAAGGGTTGCCGGCGCTGTCCTTGGTTTCAAAAGGCGGATAGGCGAGCTCCATCGCCACGACCAGCTTGTCGCTTTTTTGCTGACACCCAGCCAGCAAAGGGATGCTGCCGATCACGAGGATTGCGGCTAAAATCAAACACAGTCTTTTCATAATAAACGTTACCTCCAAATATCTTATTCTCTGATCTTTGCGATAGGGTCTCATGATGGATTTTTCTTATTCACTCCTTCCGGTGCGTTTTGCGAATACGCCGAAATACAAAGGTATGCAGATGGCCACAATAACGGCGCAGATAATATACATCATACCGTAACCGGCATGTTCGGCAATTTTTCCGCCGACGATCGGGCCGACGGCCGCGCCAAGATCAAACGCAAAGAAATAGGTTGCGTTCGCAATGGCGAGGCGATGCCGCGGC
>WRFF01000031.1 GCA_009778945.1 Clostridiales bacterium
CTCATTACGGCGACAGGCAGCAACGAGACGGCGGTCCAGCTTGCCGGCATCAACTCAAAGAAATACAAATTCTGGGCGTACGCGCTCTGCGGCGCGCTCTGCGGCGTAGCCGGCATCATCGTGGCGGCGCGCAGCGGAAGCGCGACGGCGCTGACGACCGCGACCAATTTCGACATGACAACGATCGCGGCGGTCGTTATCGGCGGCGCAAGCCTGAAAGGCGGAGAGGGCAATGTGCCCATGACCGTCGTCGGCATCTTCGTGCTTGCGATCATCGGCAATATCATGAACCTCGTAAGCCTTGGGATCTACCCGCAGTTGGTGGTAAAAGCGATCATCATTATCCTGGCGGTACTGCTGAAGAGCATCAGTTCCAAGGCAACGAATTGACCCGTGCCCTGTGCATAACGAATAAAAAACGATTGACAGGCGGAGCGGACTTGCTTCGTTTGGAAATATAATTGTGAACAGCGAAAGTCAGTTAAAAGGAGGAAAAGTATGAAAAAAAGAATTGCATTGGCGATTGCCGCACTGATGGTCATGTCCGTGGTCTTTGCGTCCTGCACGGCCACGCCGACCACGCCGGCGCCGGGAGGGTCCCCCGCGACGCCGGGCGGTTCGCCTGCAGCGCCCGGCGGCAGTCCGGGCGCCGGTACAGGGGCCCAATCATCCTATGATCAGCTCATGGCGTTGCTGAACAATCCGGAAACAGCGCTTCCGCTTTCCGGCGTGCAGCCGAAGTCATACGCGGACCGCACAAGCGTCCCGAAGGCGCTTCCCGTGCAGCCGAAGGCGTTAAAAGACCTGAGTGTCGGCTGGGCGGCGGCGTCGCTCGGCAGCGATTTCTTCACCGGCATGCGTGACTCGGGCATGGCTGAAGCACAGAAACTCGGCATCGGCAAGGTTGATCTTCAGAACGCGAACTTCGACCTGCAGACCCAGCAGCAGCAGGTTGATACCTTTGTCACGAACAAGGTGGACGTGATGATCCTCAACGCGGTTGACCTGCATTCGAGCGTACAGATGATCAAGACGATCGTGGCCGCGGGCATCCCGGTGCTGGTTACCGGCCCCACGGCGGCGAATTCGGACTATCAAACGATCACGGCGGTCATCTCCGGCTCCAACGAGTCCGGATTCCAGGTCGGCGTGTATTGCGCCACAAAACTCTACAAACCGGGCCAGGTCCTGAATGTCGGCATGATTATCTCCAAGCTGGAAGACGCCGACAGCAACAGCCGTCCCTGCGGCTGGATCGCGGGCTATCTCTATCAGGCTCGTCAGATGGACGGCAAACCCTACGCGTCCAAATACGACGCCATCCTGGAAGCGTACAATATCTGGGAGAAATACAAACAGGATCGGCACTATGACGCTTCTTCCGAAGGGCTCAATCTGGCTCAGCTCGGCGTTGGCAACGGCACCTCCGCGGACAACGGCCGCACGGCGGTCCAGGACATCATCGTTGCGGATCCGGGCATGCAACTGCTCATCTCCGAGATGGACTCGATGGCGGTCGGCGCGATTCCGGAGCTCGAAAACCAGGGCAAGGTCCCCGGTAAGGATATCCAGGTCGTGACCTGCGCGGACGGTACCATTACCGCGCTCAACATGATCAAACAGGGCAAGCTCATGGCGACGGCGACCAATATCCCGTTCCTGAACTCTGTTTCGATGATGGATATGATCGGCAATATGTTTAACCCGGGCGGCGGCGGCGGCAAGACGCAGGCGGAATGGAACACCTACTACAACAATATGCCGGCGACTTCCTTTACGCCGACGGTGGCGGTCACAGCGGACAACGTCGATCAGTATATGCCGACGGACCCGAATGATCCGATCTTCGGAAAATTTGCTCGTTTCGATCCCTGGACGCCGATCGACATCCCGGGCTACAACGCGCAGCACGCAAACGACTGATTTTGCGGTGCAGAATAATGAGGTGCGGAGAATTTCCGCGCCATTCGCGTAACAACAAGAGGAGCGCCGTCACAGACGGTGCTCCTCAGTCAGTTTGCTTTTGCAAAGCAAAAGCGCACAGGAGAATAAAAGATGCATAAGATCAAAAGAATTATTATTGCAGCGCTGGCAATCATTGTTGTCGCCGGCATGGCCGCCGGCTGCGGCAACAGCGGCGGCACGACGGCGGCTCCGGGCGGCAGCCCCGCGGGTTCCGCCCCGGCGGCGGGCGGCGGCGCGGCTGCGGCCCCGAGCGGCGACGTGATCAAGATCGGCTATTGCGCGCCGTTTACCGGCCCTCTGGCGGTATTTACGACCGCAACGAAGTGGGTGGACCAAAAATGCCTCGCCGTGATCAACGACCAGAACGGCGGCGTGACGGTGGCTGGGAAAAAATACAAGATCGACGTCGTCTACGCCGACACGCAAAGCGACTCGACGGTAGCGACGCAGGTCGCGCAAAAGCTTGTATTGCAGGATAAGGTAAACATCCTGGTCGGCGCCTGGACGCCAACCAATTCCGGCCCGGTCTCCGCGGTCGGCGAACGGTACGGGATACCGACCTATATCTCCAACAGCCCGGCGGAATCGTGGATCGCGAGCGGCGGCCCCTATCATTGGGCCTTTGGGTGCATGTTCTACATGAAGGATCTGGAGATCAACTCGATCGGCGCGCTGGACAAGCTTGATACAAATAAAAAAGTAGGGTTTGTCTTTGACAGCGGTGTGGACGGCGTCACGATCTCCGCGATGCTGAAGCCGATGCTGGAAGCGAAGGGCTACACGGTTTTTGATCCCGGCCGTTTCCCGCAGGCGACGACGGACTATACGGACATCATCAAGAAGCTCCAGGCACAGGATTGCGATATCGTATTGGCCAATATGGTAACTCCGGACTTTGCGACGATGTGGAAACAGTTCCATCAGCTCGGTTATGTCCCGAAGGCGTTTAATATCGGAAAGGCGGTGCATTTCCAGGCTGACGCGGAATCGCTTGGCGGCGATTATGCGAACGGCCTGCTGAGCGAAGTCCTTTGGGATCCGAGTTTCCCCTATAAATCCAACCTTTTGAACGAGACCTGCGCGCAGGTGGCCGCGGATTGGGAGAATGAAAACCATACGCAGTTCCCCCCGACGCTCGGCTATGACGTCACGCTTTGGGAAGTCATGAACAACGCCCTGCCTCGGGCCGCTTCGCTGCAGCCCGCCGATATCCGCACGGCGATCCTGGCCACGAATATGGACGGGATCTATGGGCATATCCAGTTTGACCAAAATCAAGTGGCGCCGGTGCCGTGCATAACGGTGCAATGGCACAAAGGGACGACCTGGCCCTGGGAAAAGACGATCGTGTCGTCGGTAACGCTTCCCGAGATACCAGCCCAGACGCCTTTCATCCTTCCGGACACTACGCAGAAAAATTAGGCGAAATTTCATGAAGCGGGGCCGCGCTTTGCGGCCCCGCTTCCCTGGGAGGCGGAATTGAACGAAATACTGAAAGTTGAAAATCTCTCCATTTCCTTCGGCAGCAACCATGTTCTGTGCGGGCTGAACATGGAGTTATACGAAAACGAAGTCCTGGGCATCATCGGCCCGAACGGCGCGGGAAAAACGGTTCTTTTGAATATTTTGTCCGGGATTCTGAAGCCTACGGCGGGAAAGATATGGTTCATGGGCGAGGACATTACGAACCGCAGTATCGTGGAACGCACCCGCAAGGGGTTTGGCCGTACCTTTCAGGTCCCGCGGTCTTTCGAAAATATGACCGCTTATGAGAACAGCCTGGTCGGCGCGGCATTTGGCGGCGATTGCAAAGAAAAAGATTGTCTTGAAATTTCTTCCGATATATTGGATCTTATCGGATTGGGCAGGCAAAAGCAGGATTTCGCGCGAAAGCTCGGGCTTCTCGACCGGAAACGCCTTGAAATCGGCATTGCGCTTGCGTCCCGTCCCAAACTTCTCCTGTTGGATGAAGTCGCGGGCGGTTTGACGGAGTCGGAGCTGACGGATGTTTTGGAGATCGTCCAAAATATCAAGGCGGCGGGGATCAGCGTGATATGGATCGAGCATGTGCTCCAAACGATGGTGGACGGCACGGACCGCGTATTGCTGCTGGCGGAGGGACGCGATATTATCCACGGGCTTCCGCAGGAAATTATGGATTCTAAAGAAGTGGAAGAAATTTATCTGGGGACAGACGAATGACACAGGAAACGATTATGAAATTGGAAGGCCTGGACGTTTTCTATGGGGATTTTCAGGCATTGTACGGCGTATCCATGGAGATACCGAAGGGGAAGATCGTATCGATTATCGGTGCGAACGGTTCCGGAAAATCCACCCTGCTCAATACGATTATGGGTGTGAACAGGCCGAAGGCCGGAACGATCGATTTTGAAGGGAAAGACATCACTCGTCTCCGAACGAGCGATATCGTAGCGCTTGGCGTGACGATTTCGCCGGAAGGCAGCAGCGTCTTTGAAGATATGAGCATCGAGGAAAATCTGCTGATGGGCGCCTATCTGCCGGATCCGAGAAAGCGCCGGCAGGAAAACCTGGCGCGCGTCTATGAACTTTTTCCGGTTTTGAAAGAGAAGGAACAGCAGCTCGCGACTTTTCTCAGCGGCGGACAGCGTCAAATGCTCGCGATCGCACGCGCAATCATGAGCGAGCCCAAGCTTCTCATTTGCGACGAGATTTCTCTGGGCCTGGCGCCTGTTGTGGTCAAGGATATCTACCGGAAAATCAGGGAAATCAACGAGATGGGCGTGACCATTCTTCTGGTTGAACAGGAAGTGAAACGCAGTCTGCAATCGTCGGATTTCAGCTATGTTATGGTCAAGGGGCGCGTCGTCATGCAAGGCCTCTCCGCTGCGCTTCCGGAGACCGAAGTGAAAGACGCGTATCTGGGTATCAATAAGTACGCATAGGAGGCGCAGGAGTTCTGATGGATCTATTTGTTTCAGCGGTTATACAAGGGGTTCTCCTCGGGGGGCTGTTTGCCATTATCGGGGTCGGGCTTTCGTTGGTTTTCGGGATCATGGGGCTCACAAATATCGCGCATGGGGATATCATGATCCTCGCTTCGTTCTTTATCATGGTTTTCTCCGTGCAAATGGGGATCAATCTTTTCGTCGCGCTTGCGATTACCATCGTGGTCATGGTCGTCATCGGCGCCGCGATGCAAAAATTCCTGATCAACCGTGTCATCACAAAAGGTGCGGAACCGGCGCTGCTTGTGACATTCGGCATCTCGATTATTATTCAAAATATCCTGACGCTGATCTTCAACGCGGATTCCCGCATTATCAAGGGGCCGTTCTCGGATGTGAACGTTGTGAGTACAAATTGGGTCAGCATTTCGGCCGAATATCTGATGAACTGCCTTGTCGCGGTTGGCGTTATCATCGCTCTGAGCCTTGTGATGAAAAAAACCTATCTGGGGCGTTCGATCCGGGCCGCTTCCAGCAATGTGACCGCGGCGGAATTTATGGGCGTCAATACGCTCAAAACCTATGTGTACGCGATGTGCATCGCGGTCGTTACGAGCTGTGTGGCGGGATTGCTGGTCGGCCAGACCTTTGTATTTTACCCGTATTCGGGCACGCAATACCTGATTATCGCCTTTGGCGTCGTTGTGATCGGCGGCATGGGAAGCATCGTGGGCACGCTGCTGGGGGGGCTCATCCTCGGTGTCTCCCAACTGCTTGGCGCGCTTTTCTTTGGAAACGGATATATGATCCTGATCGGCTATATCGTCATGCTTGTTTTGTTGACGTTCCGTCCCCGCGGATTGCTCTCCAATATGGCGAGAAAGTAGGGGAGGATAGAATACGATGGAAGATAAAACCTTACGCAAAGAAAAGAACCCGCTCAAAAATATCATCATCCTTGTCATTGTCGCGTTTTTCGCAAGCCTGACCCTTTGGGGCAACGCCTATTTCATTAATCTGCTCACGCTTTTGTTCCTGTATCTGTCGCTCGCGCAGATGTGGAACCTGCTCGCGGGGTATTCGGGGCTCGTTTCCCTCGGCCAGCAGATCTTTGTCGGGCTCGGCGGGTATTGCCTCGCGATTATGACAGAAAAATATCACCAGGGCCTTGCCCTGAGCCTTGTTGTCGCAGTCGCGGTCTGCGTCGCGTTTGCTTTTGTGATCTCCTTTCCGATTTTCAAGATGCGCGGCGTGTATTTCACAATCGGCACCTGGATCGTCGCGGAAGCGCTGATGATTTTCTTTGCAAACTGGAGTTTCGCAAACTATAATATAGGCTACAATATCCGGATGGGCTATACTTTCTCACCAAACATCATCTATCTTATGGCCTATATCATCGGGATCGGTTCGGTGGCGCTCGTCTTTTTCCTGCTGCGTACGAAAACCGGTTTGGCGCTGATGTCCATGCGGGACAACGAGAGCGCGGCGGAAGTCCGCGGCGTCAAACTGTATGGGACCAAGCTGCGGATCTTTCTGCTTACGGCCGGTTATACGGGGCTGACCGGCGCCGTGCTCTATTTGAATATGGTCTATCTCACCCCTGATTCGGCGTTCACGATCAACTGGACGGTCTCGATGGTCTTCATGGTAATCATCGGAGGTATGGGCACGATCGAAGGCGGGATCATAGGCGCGGTGGTCTATGTCATTATTCAGCAGTATCTGTACAATTTCCCGGGGATCAGCATGATCATTCTCGGAGCGGCAGCCATCGCCATCATTCTGTTTCTTCCCAAGGGGATCATGGGGACGCTTCACAGCCGCTACGGCTGGGAGCTTTTCTCTGTGAGAAGAGGGCTTCAAAATAAAGGCGCAAGCGTAACCTCTTTGAAAGATATTTTGATGAAATAAGCCGTGCATGGAAAAAGGACATACTTTTCTGTAAAGTGTCTGCACAGTGCATTGTATACAGGTTCTCTTAAAACTATTCTAACGATAGGCAAAAGAGCGGTATTCCGGTTGTATCGGCCTATCGTTTTTTCTTCTTGAATACATTAAGGAGGTATGTTATGGGAAAGAGAAAATTGGCTGCGGCACTCATCAGCGTTGGCCTTATGTTGACGATGGTGCTTACCGCCTGTGGCGGAGGTTCGGGCGGAGCAAGCCCTGTGACGCCGGTGCCTGCATCCGGCGCGAGCGGCGCGGGATCCAGCGGAGCATCGGGAGCAGCGTCTTCTACATTAAATGCAGCGCAGCTTGTCAATCATGAGATATATACACATTTGAACGACGATGCATTGACGGGTGTCACGCTTCCAATTTTGAATGATCGCGCGTCGATCAACAAAGCTCTCCCAGTCAAACAAAAAAAGAACGTTGTCGTCGGTTGGTCCGAACCAGCCATGACGAGCGCTTGGTTTGCGGGCATACAGCAAGGTGCGAAAAAATATGCGGCGCAGTATGGCTACACATTGAAGTTTTATGTGGCGGGGACATTTGACGCGCAGCAACAGAGCGCCGATATTGAAAATATGCTGACCGCAGGCATTGACGTCCTCGTTTTGGATGCGGTGGACGTACAAGCCTGTCAGGTTGATATCCAAAAATGTATCGCCAAGGGCGTCCCCGTTATCTCCATGTATCCGATGCCTGAAAATGATTCGGTTGTTACGGCGATCACCTTAAATTATTACGAAGCTTCTTACAATGCCGGCTATTACGCGGCACAGCAGTTCACAACGCCGATCGAATCGGTGTTCATTCCAGGGCAGGTCGGACATCCGATCAGCGATGCGCGCCTCTGCGGGTTCCTCGGCGGATGGTGCTATGGCAAAGAGGTTCAGGCCGGGACGGCGAAGCCGTATCGCGAGGACGCCATGCTCTCCGGGTATAACGCGTATTTGGATCTTGTGAAGAACGGCAAAGTCGATTTGACGAAGGATTTCGGCCTGAAAGTGGACGGCATGGCTGCCGGTAATTTTGACGATGTCGGCGGTCAGTCGGCGGCGGAAAACCTGCTTACGGCTTTTCCGAATGTCTCAATGATTTTCCCCGACAATGACCAGGAAGGCGCGGGCGCCATCAGGGTTCTCGATCAGCGCGGACTGACGGACAAGATCAAGGTCTTCACAGGCTGCGACGGCGATACGAGCGCTTTGACGCTGGTAAAGGACGGGAAATTGGGTTCCACGGGATATAACAACCCCGAGGCCGCGACGGAAGGCGCTTTCCGTCTCATCCATATGATGTTTGAAGAAAACTATGACGCGAACAATATGCCGGCCATCACACCGCTGTATCAACAGCTTCTCACGAAAGCCAATTACCAGCAGGTCTATGATCCCAGCACCACGTATGGGAAGCTTATTCCGGTTGAATTCAAGACGATTCCGCAGTTAAACCAGGAAGCGCAAGCGAACGGCGGGAAAGCCCCGGCAGCGCCTGGAGCCAGCGGTAGTTCTGCAGTTCCGGCAGCTGGCGGAAGCGCGGCTTCCCAATAATCTATCGTATGAAAGGATTCACTCCCTGTGCGCCGCAGGCGCGCAGGGAGTAAATTTGTTTGCCGGAGGGACTTTATGCCGGAACAATCTGTTTCTGGGTCTGACCGTCTTCTTATGGACGGAATTTCTAAACATTTCGGTGGCGTAACGGCGCTGAACAAGGTGACGTTTTCCGCACAGGCTGGAGAAATTCACGCGCTTGTCGGCGAGAACGGGGCGGGCAAATCTACGCTTATGAAGATTCTGGCAGGCGCGTACCTGCCGGATGAGGGGATGGTCTATGTGGACGGCTGCGCGGCCTGTATCCACAACCCAATGGACGCAATCAAGCTCGGCATTTCCGTGATCTATCAGGAATTCGCCCTGATGCCGGATATGACCGTCGCGGAAAATGTTTTTATCGATGAAATCAATTCGGGGAAAAACCGACTGATCAACTGGAAGGAGCTTTTTGCGAAAACCAGGGTGATTTTGGACGAACTGGGATTTGGCAATATCCCGGCGAACAAACAGGTGAGGGAACTTCCGATCGCCTGTCAACAGATCGTGGAGATCTGCAAAGCCCTGTCACGGAGTTCGTCTATCCTTGTACTTGATGAACCGACAGCGGTCCTCTCCACCGTAGAAGCGGAGCAGCTCTCCGGCCTTCTGAAAAAACTCCGGAATGCCGGAACGACAATCATCTATATCTCTCATCGCTTAAACGAAATCTTTTCGCTGTGTGACCGCGCGACCGTGCTGCGTGACGGGGAGATTGTCGGGACGGCCATTGTCGCACAAACGGACGAGCAAAGCTTGGTTAATATGATGATCGGCCGTAAGCTTCAGGATTATTTTCCGAAACGGGAGTCGCGAATCGGGGATATCATATTTGAAGCGAAAAATATTGTCAGCGGGAATCTCGTGCAGGATGTGTCCTTCTATGTGCGCGAAGGCGAAGTATTTGGCCTTTCCGGCTTGGTTGGCGCGGGGCGCACGGAAACGCTGATGGCGATTCTCGGAGAACTCAAGCGGGACGGCGGACAGATCTTTGTGAAAGGGCAGGAAGTGAAGATCCATTCTCCGCTCACCGCGCTTCATGCAGGGGTGTCACTTCTTCCGGAGGACAGGAAAGGGCAGGGCGTGCTGCTTGAACTTCCGATTCTGCATAATATCACGATCAGTTGTTTGAACAAACTGACGAAAGCGTTCGGCATTTTAGATTTCCACAGGGAGCGGGAAGAGGGAAACGCTTTGGCGGAGAAGCTGCGCATCAAAATGGGAGCGTTATCGGATCCCGCAAGCAGCCTTTCCGGGGGGAATCAGCAGAAAGTGGCTATTTCCAAGCTGCTTGGCGCGGATAGCCGGATTTTGCTTTTTGACGAACCGACGCGCGGCGTGGATGTCGGCGCAAAGATTGAAATCTACAAAATTATCAACGAATTGGCTGCCGAAGGCTATGCCATCGTGATGGTGTCATCGGAAATGCCGGAGATCATCGGCATGTGCGATCGCGCCTGCGTGATGCGCGGCGGACGGATCACCGGCGAACTGTCACGGGACGAGCTGACGGAGCAAAATCTTATCAATCTATCCATGGAGGTAAAGGCGTCATGATCGAGGAGCAAGCATCTTTTGATGTGAAAAATTTTCTGCGGGTGTATAGCCCCTTCATTATCTTGATCGGCTTGATTGTGATTGCGACCTTCCTCTCTCCTGTTTTTCTGAGCAAAGAGAATATCTTCAATATATTTCGTCAGGAAGCGGCGCCGATGTTGCTGGCGCTTGGATCCATGCTCGTCATCGTGACGGGTGGCATTGATCTGTCCACGGGCGCCAATCTCGCGATCAGCAATGTGATTGTCGCCTATTTCATGACGAATATAGGGCTGTTTACGCCTGGCGGCGTATGGGTCTGCATCCTGCTCGGCATTCTTATTGGCCTGGCGTTCGGCTGCGCAAGCGGCGTCATTGTAGCGTGGCTCAAGATGCCGTCCTTTATTGTCACACTGGCGATGATGACAATGGTGAGAGGCGTAGCCTACGTGATCACGCTCGGATCTCCGATCCGGCTGCCCGTAGACCCCCAGCAGAATGTCGGGAGTTTCGCATTTTTCAATTTCGGACAGTACGGGGATCCCATTATCGGAATGCCGTATACGGCTTGGATCGTCATTGCCTTTATCATATTCTTCTGGTTCCTGATGAAATACAGCACCTTTGGGCGATTGATCGTGGCGACCGGCAGCAACAGCGACGCGGCCCGGCTCGCGGGTATCAACGTGAAAAAATACACGTTCTCGGCCTATGCGATTTCCGGTGCGCTCGCGGGTGTTGCGGGCGTATTGCTGACTGCGCGCGCAGGTATTGCAACGCCGTCGGCGGGCACCGGATGGGAACTCGACGCAATTGCGGCTGTCGTCATCGGCGGCGCTTCGCTCGCCGGCGGAAAAGGAAAGGTTGCCAACACTGTCGTCGGCGTTTTTATTATCGCGCTGATCGCGAATATTATGACGCTGCTCGCGGTCCCGCCGTATCCGCAGCAGATCATTCAGGGCGCCATCATCATCGTCGCCGTCCTGCTGAACGCCGGGAAGGATAAATAGGGCCAAAAAAGAGCGGTGTGGGATTGTGGTCCCATACCGCTCTTTTAGCGTACAGCCCCCGGCTTCCGGAGCCTATCCTTATCGCGCTATGCCTTCCACAGAGCCTGGTCGCCGATATTGATATCCATCTCGGTGACGTCGACCGGTCCGAACTTCTGCGCCAAATAACCCTTCTTTTCAAACAGCAGCGTGTACTTTCCGTTTGCGAGGCCACCCAGCCAGAAATCACCGTAGCTGTCGGTTTCGGCCGAGCATTTTTCGCCCGTATCCACATTTGTGGCCGTGACCTTCACGCCTTCGGTGCATTCGTCGGCTTCTTTGTCGTACAGGGCGCCCGCGATGAACCGCTTGGGCAGGCCGATGTAGTAGACGCGGGGTTTTACCGTCAGCTCGGGTTTGAGGGGCTCCGCTTTGGCAATGAGCGCTTTGATCTTGGGATCGTCCTCATCGCCGAAGGTGAAAGCGCCCGTCGGGCATGCGTCCACGCAGCGGGGTTCTTCCCACCCGTCGTCCAGGAGGTGCGCGCAGAAGGTGCATTTCTGGGAAATCCGCAGATCGTCATTATAATAGATGACGTCCTCATACGGGCAGGCGTCGATGCACAACTGGTTGCCGGCGCATTTGTCCGGATCGATAATCACGATGCCGTCGTCGCGCTTGTAGATAGCATTCTGCTTGCACGCTGTGATGCAAGGGGCATCGTCGCAATGCTGGCAGATGCTATGCTCATATGTGACCTTGACTTTCGGGACCTGTCCGCGCACATTGTCGTGGATCTTGTTCCAAAACTGCCCCGTATCGGGCTGCGGTTTTGCAATCGGCGACCAGTCGTTGGCCACATGTTCGTCTTTGCATGCGATCTGGCAGTTATAACAGCCGTTGCAGATGTCGTAGTTAATAATCAATACTTTTCCCATTACATTTCACCTCCTACCATGACTGCGTCCAAACCCGGGCCTGCATTGGGGTTGAAAGGCCGGTTAAATGCTTCGGGATATTTCTTTTTGAGCGCGTCCATATCCGTTTTCTCAACATCCGCCAGGAAACCGCTGACTGCGTGGCCTACGGCGTTCTTCGACGTCGTATTGTACGGAACGATGGTATTGATGGCGCCTCCGCGGTCAATCTCACCCGGCACAATGGGATCCCATTTGGCGCCGTGATCGATGTAGATGACTTCCGGCATGATGCGTTCGGTCACATAAGCGGCGCCGAGTACCACGCCGCGTTCGTTGAAGATGGAGACAATATCGCCGTCCTGAATGCCGCGTTTGGCCGCTGTGGATGGATGCAGCCACACCGGATGATACTGATAGCCGTCGGGGCCCGTGATCTTGCAGGTCGGAATCTCACGAATCCACGTGATATCTTCATGCTGCGAGTGCACGCTCCAGCGCGGATGATTGGAGATAACGAGCAACGGATAGGCCTTGCTGCGTTCGGTGCCGATCGTTTCCTCATGGCTGATGCCTTTGGGGATCCATTTGGGCACCGGCGGACGCTCAAGGTCATCCGGGAAATGTTCCTTCAGGCCTGTCGCTTCAAACTCCAGCAGGCCGGTCGGCGTAGTGAGCGGATCCTTTTGGGGATCCTCGTAGAATTTTTGGAACCCGCGAGGCTCGTTCTCCCAGCCTTCCGCCGTGGGGACGACATAATAACCCTTCTCGTTCAGATCTTCCCAGCTGACGAGATCCGCGCAGCGCGACGTCTCCCAACCGAACTTGATGAGATCGGGGATAGATTTGCCGCCCGTGTACTCCTCGAGAAGCCCGAGTTTTTCGGCCATCATGCAGACGATCTCGTAGTCGCTGAACGATTCGCCCAGCGGTTCAACGCATTTGTGCTCGGGGTAGAGCAGATTGTACTGGCCGCTGAAGATATCGCCTGCGATGTCATCTTCTTCGAGTTTGGTGTTGACCGGCAGGATGATGTCCGCCATAAGCGCTTCGTTTTCCAGCCACGGATGCTGCGCCCACATGAACTCGATGTCGGGATGCTGCATAGCCTGGATGTACTGATTTCCGCCGTTCCAGCAGGTGATCCACGACGGGGAGTCGGTCCACACGGCGTGGATTTTCGAGCAGCCTTCCATCGGATAAAAACGATGGATAAACTGATCTTCGCGCGGCGCCGTCTCGGACTGGCAGCCCCACCAATCGCAGGCGCCCTCCAGAATGGCTTTCGGCACATAGGTCTTGGGTAGGGAAGGATCGTTGAGATCGGAAGGATGGCCGCCGGTATAAGCCGTGCGCAGATTCGGTACGCGCAGCGGTTTGGGCTGTGCATACTGATCCGGGAAGTCGAACAGGCCCCATTCTATCATCTTGACCTGGTTGATGCCCGGTTTGCCGAGGCCCTGCATGGACAGGCAGATATTCTGCAGACGCGCCGGCTCGGTGGCGTAAGGCCCGCGGATGCCGGGGCCGCCGTTCCCGATGACGACGCTTGTGCGTTTGGA
>WRFF01000032.1 GCA_009778945.1 Clostridiales bacterium
ATTGCTCCACGCCATCCTTTGTCACGCTGGTAAAATAGAGATTCTGATTCGTCGAGCTCAAGTCGAAAGAGTGGGCCTGGCCAGGATAGGTCGACGTTACCGATCCAGTATAAGTGCCGTTCGTTCCTGCCGGTGTTGCTGCCCGCTGATAGGCGATAAGGCCGCTGTCCAGATAAATGCTCCACTGCGAGACACTCACGACCGTCACCACGTAGGTGGAGAAATGCTCTACTTCAAAAGAAACTCCCGTGTCGGTCACGGCGACCGGCGTCGGCAGGCTTTCGGGCGCCTGCGCCGGGTCTGCGGGGACATACACCAGTCCCAGGTCGTCGGCCTCAAGGCCGTCGGGCAGATCGGGCATGTCTATACTGACGGTCAGCGGATTGTCGGCGTCGGGCTCGAACTTCGTCCCATCGGCGCAGTATGCCGTGATGTCGTAAGCGCAAAGCACATCGCCGTCCACCGTAGACGGATCAACCGGATACGCGACGGCGTATCCGCCAGCGGGCAGTTCGCCGCTGACGTGTATCGTATGTTCTGTGGTAAGCGTGGTCAGCGTGTCGTCGCTGTAGACGGATGCGGTAAACTCTTGCTGCGACAGGCTGTCCGAAGCAGCCGCGCCTGTGTCTTGTTCGGCAGAGTTGCCGGGGATGGGGTCTGTCTGCGCGGCGTCCTGATTCGATGCAGCCGCGCCAGCGTCAGCTGGCGTCACATCCGATGCGCCGTCTGCTCCCTGTCCGGTCAATACGAAAGTATCACCGGCAGCATCCTCCGCATAAGCCTGTGTCTGCAAAACACCATATCCGAGCGCAAAGATCGTTACAACGCTTAGCGTCAGCGCCAACAATCGTTTCGCCGTCCTTCTGAACGTTTTTCTCCTAAGGCGTCCCATTAAAAGTCTCCCTGAAAAACTCCCATTTCTCCCATTTCTTTTCACACAATAAAGCGCCTTCTATATAGATTTCAACCTATATATAATACATAATATACCACAAACAACATTTAAAACATTCGCGCTGAATTAACATTACATTGATTTATTACGCTTCTTTGTTTACATTTGTCATTAATAATAGTGTACCACAAACAGCAGATTTTACTGCCTGCCGCCGCCACAAAATAGACGTACAGCCTGATTTTCCGTGATAAGAAGCGTTTTTTCTCTATGGGTAGCCTCCTCCTATTAATTAGTATACCCTCAAATACTCTTTCTGAAACATTATTTTACAAGGAAAATTTGATTAACGGTGAATTTTATGCGGAGGGCTGATTCTCGAGTACGCCGACGAGCACAAGGCGCCCGTTTTTCTGTGTGTATTCGCAGGTCGAGAGCAGGATGAGCTTGTCGCCGAAAACCGGCGCCGCCGCGTCGTTTTTAATCTCCAGCTTTGCTTTCGTCTGCGCCATATAGGTATCAAAAGTCTGCTCATCAGGAAAGTTTGAAACATTCCAATACTTGAATTCGGTCGGCAGGCCGGTGTCGACCGGCGTGCGGTAGAGACCGTAGATACGGTAGACATAGCGGCCCTGCAGTGTATCGAGGATCACCGTGGTCGCCTTCATGAAGTTTTCCGGTTTCGTCAGGTCTTCGAGATGCCCGAACATCGCGCCGGTCTTCATATGATGGCCGTAGACGGTCACGACATCGCTCGGCGGCGTCGCCGCCACATCGCTGAGTTCGGACAGGAAGATTGAGCCGTTCATGGAGTATTTCTTTTGAAAATCCTTGTCGATATAGTAGTTCTGATTTTTCAGCGTCTGCATCACAGGATAATCGATGTTGGTGCCCGGCACGGTCAGCCACGCGGCGAAATCCGGATTCTCGGATTTTAGTTTTTCATAATACGGCAGCCTGGCTTTAAAAGATGAGGGATCGGTCGGGTCTTTCGTGTTCGTCTGCGCGGCGACCGGCGGACGCAGCGAATTAAAATCGCTCTCCGCCTCGTGGTTCGCCCAATAGTAGCTGATGAGCTGATACGCGCTCACCGCGGCTACGGCGGCGCAAAGGAAAATCAGGACGAAAGTCAGTTTGCCGCCCCGTTTTCGCTTTGCCGTCTTGTTTTCCTGTTTTGCCGTAGTCATCATCGTTTTCCGTTCCCCGTATTCTTTTATTACATACACTCAAGTATGTATAGAGTATGGGGGGTCATTTTTTTGAAAGGAAATCCTTTCGTCTTGTTTATTCATTGCACTGCTGCAATTATTATTTTACACCTTATACCTGCATCATAGCTGCAAAACCGGCTGTCGTGGGTTTCTACAGCCCAAGGCCGGAGATGGATTGGGTATAGGGCGGGCGCAGAACGCCGTGCTCTGTGACGATGGCTGTAATGAGGTCGGCGGGCGTCACATCGAAAGCGGGGTTGTAGGCGGAGACGCCTTCGGGCGCCATACGCCGTTCGTACCACATCTCCGTGACCTCTTCAGGCTTTCGCTGTTCGATCGGGATGTCGGCCCCCGAGGCCGCTTTCATATCGATCGTCGAGGTCGGCGCGCAGATATAGAACGGGACCCCGTAGCGTTTCGCCGCGAGTGCGAGCAGTTGCGTGCCGATCTTGTTCGCGGAATCCCCGTTCGCCGCAACGCGGTCGCAGCCCGTGAAGACCGCGTTCACCGCGCCGGTCTCAAGGAGCGAGGCGCTCATATTGTCGCAGAGCACCGTCGGGCGCATCCCCGCTTCGGAGAGTTCAAACGCAGTGAGGCGCGCGCCTTGCAGGAGCGGCCTCGTCTCGTCGCAGTAGATCCGGAAACCATAATCGCGTTCATGCCCGAGATACATGACGGCTGTCGCGGTGCCGTACTCAACCGTCGCGAGGCGCCCCGCGTTGCAGTGCGTGAGCAGGCCGTCGCCTTTCCTGACTAAAGTCAGCGCGTTCTCGCCGATCGCCTTGCAGACCGCGATATCCTCTTCGCGGATCTTTTTCGCTTCTTCAAGCAGCAGCGCCTTGGCCCGCGCCACCGCTTCGCCGCGGTGGGCGGCCGTCACGCCGCGCATCCGGTCGAGCGCCCAGAAGAGATTGACCGCCGTCGGGCGCGAGCTTGCGAGATAGTCCGCCGCTTCATTGAAACGCTTTTCAAAAACGGAATAATCCTCCGTTTCGATGTCCCGCGCCGCAAGCGCCATCGCGAGCGCCGCCGTCACGCCGATTGCGGGCGCGCCGCGCACGCGAAGCGTGTGAAGAGCTTCCCAGATGTCCTCCTGTTTGGAAAGGCGCAGCAGTTTCTTTTCGTTCGGCAGCAACGTCTGATCGACGAGGACAAGCTCGCCCGCCGCCTCGTCCAACGCGATGGTCGGAAAAGCTTCCGCGCTAAATGAGCCCATATTCCTTCATTTCTTTTTCAAGCCGCTTGTAATTCGCCTCTTCCATTTGGCAGAGCGGCATCCGGTATTCGTACGCGCATTTGCCCATCATATGCAGCGCCGCCTTCACGGGCACCGGGTTGACTTCGCAGAACAGCGCGTCGATCAGGTGCTTCGCGCGCAGTTGGATCGCCGCCGCCTTTTTCACGTCGCCCGCGAGATAGCTCGCCGCCATCTCGTGCGTGTCCTTCGGCGCGACGTTCGCGAGCACCGAAATGACGCCTTTGCCGCCGACGCTCATAAGCGGGATAATCATATCGTCGTTGCCCGAGTACAGGTCAAAACCTTCCGGCGCGCGCCGCGCGATTTCGACAACCTGCGAGATGTCGCCGCTCGCTTCCTTGATGCCGACGATGTTCGGCACTTTCGCAAGCTCTTCCACGACGTCCGGCGCGATGTTCATGCCGGTGCGGCCCGGAACCGAATACAGCAGGATCGGCAGGTCTGTCGCCTCCGCCATCGCCGTGAAATGCGCGATCAGCCCTTTTTTCGTCGCCTTGTTGTAGTAGGGGGTCACATGCAGCAATGCGTCCGCGCCCGCTTTTGTCGCGCCTTTTGTGAGCTCGACGCCGTGCGCCGTAAAGTTGCTGCCGACGCCCGCGAGCACCGGGATGCGCCCCGCGATTTTCTCTACCGTGAACCGGATTGTGTCGATCTGTTCCTCGTCCGTCAGCGTGGACGCCTCGCCGGACGTACCGCAGATCACGATCGCGTCCGTCCCCTCGGCCACCTGCCATTCAAGCAGGCCCGCGAGCGTATCGTAGTCCACCGCCCCATCCTTGAACGGCGTGACGAGCGCTACGCCGGATCCCTCAAATACTGCCATTTCCCATATCCTTTCTGTCTGTTTCTACCGAATTCAATGGTTGCGATTGTCGGTACCTATAAAAAAGTATAATGAATTATTGTATCACAACTGTTTCACAGCCGTTCATCTTTTAAACAGATAGCATGCGGTCTTCCATCACCGAGCCGTCTTTAATGACCAGCGCGATATTCATTGTCGCCGAGATATCGGTCAACGGATCTCCGTCAACCACAACCACATCCGCATATTTCCCCGGCTCGATTGTTCCGAATTCCTTTTCCGTCCCGAGGCACTCCGCGGCGTAGCGGGTTGCGCCGAGAAGGGCGTTTTTCGGGGATACGCCTGCGTCAACCAAATTCTGCATTTCCTGGTGCGCGCTCCGTCCGAACATAACGTCCGGAGCCCCGGAATCGGTTCCGACAACAATACGGACGCCGGCGTCAGATATATCCTTCACGATTTTTTTCACCATGGCGTAGCGTTTGTACTCCACGTCCTTGGGCTCCTGTTTTGTGAGCTCGAAAGCTTTTGTGCCTGTCAGGGTAGGAGCGACAAAAGTGCCTTTTTTGACCATCATAGGTATCATGTCTTCGGGTACGTCGGTGGGCGATCCGCCGAACGTGAAAATATGTTCCACACTTTCCGCGCCGCACGAAACGGCGAAATAGGCATCGGTCGGACGCTCACAATGTATGGTGACGCGTTTGCCGTGCAGATGGGCTTCATCAACAATAGCTGCGATGACTTCATTGCTGAGCCTGGGTACTGTCGCAGGATAGTCCCATATATTAAGTTCACACATCATGGTCTTGATATAATTGATACCGTAACCGGCGATCTCCCGGACCGCCGCTCTTGCTTCCTCGGGCGTTTTGACGTAACGCCCCGCTTTTGCGCAGGTTTCCGGATCGTTCCGCCAAATCGTACCGGCCGGATGCCCGTTATGGGCCTGGATTTGCGGCCCATGATAATAGAGTCTCGGCCCGCGCAGTTTCCCTTCAGCGATTTTCCGGCTTGCCTCCTGAATATCCGGGAAATAGTCGCCTGCGCTGCGCAGCGTTGTAACGCCCCAGCGCAGCGCGGATTCCCTTGCATCCGAATAATCCACGGAAAACGCCGCCCCGCCGAATGTCGGCCAATTGGGACGCAATTCAACCGTACCTCCCGCGTGTACATGCGTGTCGATAAAACCGGGCAGGATCGTTTTGCCCTTCAGATCGATGATTTTCGTTCCCCCGGGGATCTCGACGCCGGCGCCCGCAGCCTTTATTTTATTTCCTTCAATCAGCACGGCCGCGGATTTCACGGGCGCGCTTCCGGTTCCGTCAAACAATACACCGTTTATTAAAGCTAACATTTGAAATCCTCCTTTTTGATTACATCAGATAGATTAAAGGTGAAACAGCCTTTCGGCGTTTTCGTGGGCAATCTTATGCTTATCGGATTCATTTAGCGGGAGCTGATTCAAAAAGTCCACGGCCGCTTTCAAACTGCCGAACGGATAGTCCGATGAAAAAAGTATATGATCCACGCCGACTTGTTCCGCCAGGCAATTGAAAACCGCATTGTAATTGAAGCCGCCGATCGTATAATAAATATTCTTTTTCAGGTATTCGTCAACCGGATGTTTCAGCTTCGTTGCTTCCTGCGGCATCACGTGCCGGAATCTTTGGAAAAAGAACGGGGCGCCTTCTCCGAGATGTCCTATCACGATTTTCAAATCCGGACATTGATCGAAAACGCCGCCGAGAATCATCCGAAAAACATGGACGGTCGTTTCGATATGCCACCCCAAAGCGCCGCGCGAAAATTTATCGGCCACCGCATCCGGCCACGGGCCGGCGTAATAATTGTCGACAACCGCTTTCGGCGGCCGGCACGGATGCAAATAGACCGGCAGGTCCAATGCTTCGATTGCCTTTAACATCGGGAGAAACTCCGGATTGTCAAGATATTTGTCACCGATCCTTCCGTTTATGCACACGCCGACAAACGGCGTTTTCTTTGTCTCGCGCAAAGTCCCGATCGCATCCTGCGGCGAAATGGTCGGAATGGCCATAAAAGCCCGAAATCTTTCAGGATTTTTTTCGATTGCTTGAGCGACATACTCGTTGACTTTTGCGGAAACGCGGACGGCGTCATTTTTGCCGAGTTGTTCAATGCCCGGGCTGCTCAGGGAGACAATCTGCATCGCCACGCCCGCCTCATCTATTTGGGCTACGCGCAAAGGCCCTACGTCGCATATCTTATCGAATATGGCGGCTTCGTCGTCATTTTTTGTCTTAAATTCCGCAACATAATCCGGCGTTGAAAAATGTTCTTCTACTCCGATAAATTTCATAATTTTGCACCATATCCTTTCTGACACAAATCTTTCATGGAAAATTATTTCTGTTACCTGTTATGAATAATAAATTAATTATAAGCCCATGCCGCGGGCGCGGACGCGCGAAATTTTATTCGCGGTTCCGGTTCCAGCCCCAGATCAGGACGAAGATGAACAGAACGGCGATCGCGATCAGGCCGATCGCTTCCAGAACAAATCCGCGGGAAAGCACAATGGACGCGATGCCCATAATGCCGCAAACACCATAGATCATGAGCACGGAACGGCGCTGCCCGATACCGATGCGCGTGAGCTGGTGGTGCAGATGACCCTTGTCGGGCATGAAAATTGACTGCCCGCGGAGGATGCGGCGGATCATCGCGAAAGCCGTATCAAACAGAGGGACGCCGAGTACGACGACCGGCCCGATAAGCGCCATAAACGCGGTGCCTTTCGCGGGGCCGATGATCGATAAAGTGGCCAGCATGAATCCAAGGAACATTGCGCCGCTGTCGCCCATGAAAGATTTCGCCGGATAAAAATTGAAGGGCAGAAAACCGAACGCTGCGCCCGCGAGTACGGTCATGGAAAACGCGACCGTATAGAGGCCTACGATATACGCCGAATAGGCGATCGCGAGCGCCGCGATGCCCGCAATGCCGCCGGCAAGCCCATCGAGCCCGTCGACGAGGTTGATCATATTCGTGATCGCAACGATCCAGATGATGGTGATCAGAAAGCCCAGGACGGAATTCGCTCCGAAATGCCAGCCGAACAAATTGAAGTCGGGAATATGCACGCCGAGAAAATATGCGGCGCAGGCACAGGCGATCTGGCCGACCAGTTTGATGCTCGCGCGCAGATCGAAACGGTCGTCGACGACACCAACGATGAACATGAGCGCGCCGCCGATCATCGCCGCGTGAAGTTTCGGGATCGAAGCCGGCAGGTCATATGTGCTGAAAATATTCCGAAGCGGCGTATTTTCAAAAATCAAAACGGCAAGCATAAACCCCGCAAAAATCGCGAGACCGCCGAAACAGGGCACAGGCTGCTTGTGCATCCTGCGTTCGTCCTGCGGCGTGTCGATCAGGCCGACTTTGTGCGCGAGCCACATGGAAAATGGCGTGACACAAAGCGAAACGACCAGCGCGATGACAAAACAAAGAATGACCGCGACATGCAGCGGCCCTTTATCGGCAATGATGGTTCCGGCAGCCGTCACTGCGCCCTGGCCTCTGATTCGCGTCCAGCCCGGGGCAATATGAGAAACGCGGCGGCCGTCACTTCGCCTCCGCGGCCGGCCGGCCGAGACAGACAATCTGAAGACCCGCTTCGCTGAGGATCTCGGTCGCATACGGATCCGGGTAACCTTCCGCTACAATGATCTTTTCAATGCCCGCGTTGATGATCATCTTCGCGCAGATGATGCAGGGGTGATGGGTGATATAGATGGTCGCGCCTTCGATGCTGTGGCCGAACGTCGCCGCCTGAATGACCGCGTTCTGCTCCGCATGCAGCGCGCGGCAGAGTTCATGCCGCTCGCCCGACGGGATGCCGAGCTCTTCACGCAGGCAGCCGCCGCGTTCCGCGCAGTGTTCGATCCCGCGCGGCGCGCCGTTATAGCCGGTCGACACGATATGTTTGTCCTGCACGATGACCGCGCCGACCTGCCGCCGCAGGCAGGTAGACCGTTCCGCCGTCAACTTTGCGATCCCCATGAAATACTCATCCCAACTCGGCCTGTCCAGCATCGCGTGCTCCTTTCTTATCTTCTGTTTGCTAAATTTTTCGCCCATCAGCTTGCGGACGAGCACGATCCGTGATCTTCTGCGGGCCCTCATCCATCAGTTTGCGGAGGAGCGTGATCATCGCGGGCGTCGTGCCGCAGCAGCCGCCGGCAATCCGCACGCCTTTTGCGAGCAGTACCCGCATGTCGTTTGCGAACGCCTCGGGCGTCATATCGTAAAAAGGTTCGCCGTTCGTGAGTTTCGGCTGCCCGGCGTTCGGCTGAACCAGGACGGGCAACCCTTCCGCCGAAGCGAGCAGCAGGTCTGTCACATCCGTCATTTCCGCCGGGCCGAGCATGCAGTTCACGCCGATGGCCGCCGCGCCTCCGGCGCGCGCCGCATTTGCAAATTCCGCGGCCGAAACGCCCATATAGGTGCGCCCGTCCGCGTTGAAAGACATGGAGCAGAGCACCGGGAGGTCCGAGTTTTCCTTCGCCGCCGTGAGCGCCGCGGTCAATTCGGCCAGATCGGATATGGTTTCGATCAGGATCAAATCAGCGCCTTCCGATACACCGGAACGGACCATCTCTGCAAAGATGGACTCTGCGCGCGCCGCGTCCAAGCCGGGCGTGAAGCCGATGAGCGCGCCAACCGGGCCGATGTCAAGCGCGACAAAAACCTTGCGGCCGGACACGGCGCGGCGTGCGATTTGCACGCCTGCGCGCAGCGCTGCTTCCGTCTGCGTGCTATCCCTGCCCCAGCCGTTTGCCCCAAAGGTGTTGGTCGTGATGATATCGCATCCGGCTTGTATGTTCTGTTCGTGGATTCGCGCCACGGTTTCGGGCGCTTTCAGGTTTGCGTGTTCCGAACGTTCGCCCGCTTCAAGCACAAGCGCATGCGCCGTTATCAGCGCCGTACCCATTGCGCCGTCAAAAAGCAGCCTGCCGCGTTCGTCAATCAAATTCCGGAAATCGTTATTATTCATGATCCTGTCCTATTGTACCATGCCCGGGTGTCAGGAGGGGATTCGCAGAAATTCTTTACTCCTCTTCGCCTTTCAGCTCCCTCTTCAGCACTTTGCCGGAGCTGTTTCTCGGAAGCTCGTCTTTGAATTCGATGCGGCGCGGAATCTTATAGGCCGCGAGCCGTTCCTTCAGCCATGCAAGGAGCGCTTTGCCGTCAGTCTCGGGCGCGTCCTCTTTCAGCACAACGTAGGCAACCAGGATTTCGCCCCGCAGCGCGTCCGCTTCGCCTACAACGGCGGCGTCTTTCACGGCGGGATGCTGGTACAGCGCCTCCTCGACCTCGCGCGGGTAGACGTTCAGCCCCGCCACGACGACGATATCCTTCTTGCGGTCGACGATATAAAAATAGCCGTCCTCGTCCTTCGACGCGAGGTCGCCCGTATGAAGCCAGCCGTTTCGCAGTGCTTCCGCCGTTTCCTCCGGCCGCTTATAATAGCCGTGCATTACGTTCTCGCCGCGTATCAAAAGCTCGCCGACCTCGCCGGCCGGTAGTTCCTCGTCGTTTTCGCCGCCGACCCGCACGGTTATTTCGGGGATATGCACGCCGATAGAGCCGGCCTTGTGTTTCCCGTACGTCGGGTTGAAACAGCAGGCGGGCGAAGCCTCGGTAAGCCCGTAGCCTTCGATGACGGGAAGCCCAACAACCGCCTTTGTCTGTTTATAAATTTCGACCGGCAGCGCCGAGCCGCCCGAGACGGCGATGCGCAAATCCGGGAATTTGATATTGTTTTTTCCGGCTTCGATCAGCACCATATACATCGCGGGGACGCCGAGAAAGATATTGACCTTCCGCTCCAAAAGCTCGCCGATGACCGTCTTTGGGGAGAACGTTTCGACGATAACCGTCGCCGTGCCCTTGAACAGCGGGATCAGGATACTTGTCGTGAACGCAAACACATGGAACATCGGGAGCACGCACATAAACACGTCCTCCTCGTACATCTGCAGCATGACGGCGTCCTGCCATGCGTTCACCACCAGGTTGTGGTGCGAGAGCATCGCGGCCTTCGGCTGGCCCGTTGTGCCGGATGTGTAGAGGAAAGTCGAAATTTCATTCACATCTTCCACCAGATCGAAATCATCGCGTAGCGCGACGGCGGCCTCCTTGATCATTTCTTCGCCAAGCACCAGCGCCTTGACGCCAAGCGTTTTTTCCAGACTCTCTGCCGTGTAGCCGTGCTTGGCCATCACACCGTCCTGAATGATCATCCATTTCGCATCCGAATCGCCCGCGATATACGTAAGCTCGGGATTCGTCAGCATCGGATTCACAGGCACCACCACCGCGGCGTTGCGCGCGATCGCGAGATACAGGAACAGGAACTCGGGGCAGTTCCCCGCGTCCAGGATCACCTTATCGCCCTTCGCGATACCTTTGTCCTTCAAATAATTCGCAAAAGCCCGCACGTTATCGTCGAGATCGGCGTAGGAATATGTCCTGTCCTTGAAATAGAGCGCGTCATGCTCCGGCCTGAAATAATTCTTGTAGACACTGCCTATGGTTCCGGCTTTAAAATCCATGGTGTTCTCCTTATTTTTTCTTTAATACGCTGACCATCTAATCATAACATTTTCCCGTGCTCTCTCCCACCGCAGTTTCCCAATCATTGTTTATTCAAATGGTGCGAATTTGACGCGAATCACGGAGAGTTGGTCTGCCGGAAAATGCACGGAAAAATGGCATAAAACTGCGGTTGTGTACGCTTTTATGCAATAAAAGCCTCAAAACGGCAAATAAATGGGAACTTATGGTGAAATATATTTTTCTATCCCTATCACTCCAGTTCCAGCAATCGCATAGACAGGAAAAGTTTGCAGACTTCATCGCCGAAGTCCAGAGTTATTCCAGTAAGTTCCTTAATTTTTCCGATGCGGTAAAACAGCGTATTTTTATGAATGTTCAAAACGCGCGCCGCTTCTCCCGGAGCGGAAGCGTAATAAAGATATTGCTTCAGCGTATCCAAATATTTCGTCCCGTGTTCCTTATCATACTGCTGCAACTGCTGCACTGCCGGATGGCAAAAGTCCGTCAGGTCGTACCGACCGGAAACAAGTCCGCGAAGAATATACAGCGTAGAGTCATCAAAGAAAGAACAGCACAGTTTTCTTGTCATCCCAATTTCCAAAGCCGTGACCGCGTTTTTATACTGTTTCTTTGAATCCGTCAAAGCAGAGTACCGCTGACTGACGCCTGCGTATAAATCATTTTCCTCCAGAAACCGAAGGAACGTACCGCCATGCTTATCAAACAGCACGTCATACAGGGCTTGATCGAAGAAGGCAACAATACCGGATTCATAAATGATGATTTGCTCCAAAGGAATGTATCTTTTCAGCGCCTGAAACACCGGCGATTTTATGCTCTCAAATAGTTCACGCCGGCTGCCGCACAGCACCGCGATATAAAAAGGTTCCGTTTTTGCCCATTTGAGATAACGGCCTCTGTTGTTCAAGACTGTATCCTTGAGGGGCTTTCCCTCTACCAAATCGACAAGGATGGAATCGGGGACCTGATTGTGGTCGAGATTTAAAAGAATATTTCGCTGCAGTTGAGCAGAGAGAAGAGGCCCCATTTTCTCAATCAGTAAGAGGTCGAACTCCTGAAACGGCATACCCGCCTTGAAGATGGCAAGCTCGGCTATTTCCATTGCGTCAATCTTAACGGCGGCGCGCAGCATCCCCCGGGAGCGCTCGGTTACCGAAAAAACAGGCTCCGTTTCAAAAGACGCGGCAAGGACTTTTTGACGCGTATCATACAGAATCAACGGGCGCCCGAATAACTCCCCAGCCTGATCGATCAGGTACTGCAGCCCCTTGTTCAAACAAAACCCTTCGTAGAGCTTCTGCATGGAAAGAGCCAGTTTGACTTCGATTTTACGCCATTGATCAGGGTTATATTGATGGGTTTCCACGGGCAACTCCTCAGACACCTCCTTTTTAGAGTTATTGTGTTATAACACAATCAATAAACAGATCGACATGAGAACATTAAATTCCAATACATTGCGAATTCGCTTATATTATACTATAGTATGGGCTGTAAAGAAATAAATCGATCTATTTTGTATTGGTTTTCAGCACAATAATAGGAGGTATCATCATGGCGGCTATTGAAATAAGGAATGTTAAGATTTTTGACGGAACGGAGGTTACAAATCAGAGCAAGGTTGTTATGGAAGACGGTGTGATCTCGGGCAAAGACGCGGGGGAGCTTGTTGTTGACGGAACGGGATGTACCTTGCTTCCCGGGCTGATCGATTCTCACATTCATTTATATGGCCGCGAAAATCTCAAGGAAATGGCCCGGTACGGCGTCACGACCGCCATGGATATGGGGACGCGGTCACCTGACGTCATTGATGGCCTGAGAAACCTGCCGGGGCTGACAGACATACGGAGCTGCTACAGCCCCGCTTTTGCGAAGGGGAGTGAGCTTTCGGGCAAAATGGGGTACCCGGCGTCCTCCACTGTCGCAAGCGCCGGCGACGCGGAGCGTTTTGTGAAGGAACAGATTGCCCGCGGCGCGGATTACATTAAAGTGATTCTGGAAGAGGCGAACGTCAACGGCGGCGGAGCGGACTTCCCGCCGGAGGTTCTCTGCGCCGTCGTCGAAGCGGCGCATCGGCACAGCAAGCGGGTGGTTGCCCATGTCGTTTCCCCGGGAACGTATGCGGAAGCCATCGAAACAGGCGTCGACGTGCTGACGCATATCCCCTTTGTGGTAAGATTGCCTCAGCCGCTGATCGGGATGATGGCGGCCCGAAATCTCGTTTCTGTTCCGACCATGTACATGATGAAAGGCATTGTCGAAACGATCAAACAAAGAAATCCGATGGCGCCTTTCGATTACGATTTTGTGAGGCAGACGGTCTCCGCCATGCATGAATGCGGGGTGACGCTCATGGCGGGAACGGACTCGAACATGGGTGATTCGACAACGCCTTTCTCGGCGCCGTTCGGTGTATCGCTGTTGGACGAACTCGGGCTGATGGTCGAAGCCGGACTGACACCGGCAGAAACGCTGCGGAGCGCGACCGGCATCCCTGCCGGATACTGGGGCCTTACCGACCGGGGCGTCATCAAGCCGGGCAACCGGGCGGATCTGCTCCTGGTGAAGGG
>WRFF01000033.1 GCA_009778945.1 Clostridiales bacterium
CAGTAGATTTCACGAAATCAGAGATTTCGGAAATCCTTGCATAAGGAGTTCCATCAGCGCGCTACGCTTGCTGTGGCAACTCCATTAAGGAGAAAAAATGAATACGGAAGACAGGGAAGTAACGACAGCGATGCTGATGCTGCCGGCGCAGGCAAACCATTACGGCAATGTACACGGCGGCGAGATTATGAAAATAATGGACAATACGGCGGGCTGCGCGGCGCTCAAATACTCAAAACACAACGTGGTGACGGCGCGCGTGGATGAACTGCAATTCCTTGCGCCCGTGCATGTCAGCAATTTTGTCACCTGCACGGGGCGCGTCGTCTATGTGGGGCATACGTCGATGGAGATCCATGTGATCGTCGATGTCGAGGATCTGACGCGCAAGGGGAGCAAGACCCGTGCGCTCGACGCGTTTTTCACCTGCGTTGCGCTCGACCAGGAAGGAAAACCGACCGAAGTACCGCCGTTTACGCCGAAGACGGAAGAGGACAGGGAGATTTGGGAGCGTGTAAATGTGCGCCGTGAATTTGATCGAGAGCGGCACGAGGAATCAAAACTCCGGGGATAGCCCCGCAGGTAATGCTGAATATCCAATCAGCGTTTTCTCTTATTATTTTCCGAAATATTCCTCGACGATGGCGCGCTCGCTGAACGGGGTGACGACACCGTTCGCTTCTTCATAAGGGCCGTCTCCCTTGCCCGCAAGAAGGACCAGATCGCCCTCGCGCGCCATGGAGAGGAGCTTCAGGATGGCTTCACGGCGGTCGGGGATGATTTCATAACGCCCGGCGCCTCCCCCGCGCTCGACGCCTTCCGCGATATCCGCGAGGATCTGCATCGGATCGTCCGTATTCGGGCTGTTGTTCGCGAGAATCGAATAATCGGCGCGCGCCCCGAGTATCTCGCCGCATTCAAAGCGGCGGCTCAGCGCGCGGTTTCCGATCAGGCCGAACACGCAGAGGATGCGCTCCGGATGATACGATTCCACCGCTTCAAAAAGTTTTTCCATGCTGAGGCGGTTGTGCGCGTAATCGATCAGTACCGTATACGGCGCGGGCACGCGGACAACTTCCATGCGCCCCTTGGAGACGGCGGACGCAAGCCCCTCCGCGATCAGTTCCTTTGGGATACTGTAATGATCGGCGACGCAGATCGCGGCCAGCGCGTTGGACACATTGAAGACACCCGGCATGGACAAGGTGAAATCTTCCTCCCAGTCCGGCGCAGCGCAGCGGAAGCGCACGTCCAAAGCGCCTTGCGCTGTTCCGCTGACAATGTCCGTTGCGCGATAGGCTGTTTCGGATTCCTTTGCGCGATGGGCTGTTTCGGATCCTGCGAACGTGGCGAACTTGGCAAATTCGGCAGCTTCTGAAGTTTCCGGCGCGGCGGCTTCGGAAGTTCCCGGCGCGACGTTCTCAAACCCATAGGTCAGAACGTGGCAGGGCGCGTCTTTTACGATCTGCTTGAAATGTTCGTCATCACGGTTTACATAACAAACCGGCGCCTGATCAAAAATCCGTTTCTTGCAGGCCAAATAATGCGCAAAATCGGGGTGTTCAGTTTTGGAGATATGGTCGGGTGCGATGTTCGTAAAGACCCCTGCGTCGAAACGCAGCCCGTCTGTGCGGTGCAGGAAAAAGCCCTGGGAAGACGCCTCTAGGAAGCAGTATTCCACACCGGCCGTGACCATATCGCGCAGAATTTTATTGAGCTGATAGGATTCCGGTGTCGTATTCGGAAGCACGTCCCATACGCCGCCATATATAATGCCATTCGTGCCGATGACGCCGATTTTCTTTCCGGCGGCCTCAAAGATGGATTTCAGCATAAAGGTGACGGTCGTCTTGCCCTTTGTCCCCGTGACCGCGACGAGTTTCAGTGCTTCGGACGGATGGTCGAAGAGATTTCCCGACGCGAGCGCGAGCGCTTGGCGGGTGTTCGCTGTCAGCAGAACGACAGGGAACTCACTGTCCGCCGAAACAGAAGGGACCGGTTCCTGCGGCTCACGCAAGCATGAAGCGCCGCAGGAACCGGCCCCTTCTGTTTCGGCGATCTGTTTTGCAAGCGCGTCCGGCAGGCGGTCCAGCAGAAACGCGCGCACGCCCGCATCCCAGGCGGCTGCAGCGAAATCGGCGCCGTCCGCACTGTCTTCCCCGATAGGCGACAATCCGATAAAGAGCGTATGCGGCTTCGCTTTGCGCGAATCGTAGACGATATCCCGGACCCTTGTCCGCGTTGCGTCGCCCAGAACCGTTTCAAAATCCATGCCGGACAGCAGTTCGGCAAGCGGCATTTCCCTGTTTTGCTCTTCCCATTTCGATTTCTTCATAGCCATAAGTATATCAGAGCCAAAGGCATCCGGCGAAAAGGTTACGGTTCACTCCCCGACCGGATATGGACTGCCATCAACTCAATCAATCAGCTAAATACATGAATGAGCGCGCTTTGTGCTATTTTTTTTCGCTTGAGGGTTGTTTTAATGCCCTTTGACATCGAATATCGCCGTATTTCCATGTTTTTTCCGCGTTTTCTACTTATTTATGACCCTCAAACGTAATTTTTTAGCATTTTTCGAAAAATTCCATGTACAGGATCTTCCCGCCCGACAATTCCGGTTCGGATTGGAGACGTAACCCGTAACGCGGGAAGCGACAAAGGCATCCGTCATATCATCGGCCATAAAGCAGCGTTTCCCCGATAGGTTATGATACAATACGGCCATGAACAATCAAGCGAGAGGAAATAGAGCACAGTTTCTGCTGGCGCTTTGGGTCGGAAAGGCCTGCGCCGCGGTTATCGGGCGGATCGCGCCGGAACGGGGTAGCAATATTTCCGGGGAAATCGCGCTGAAGATCGCTCCCGGCCTGCTCGGGGGATTCACGGGCGCCGATCCCGACAAGACGATCCTTATCACGGGGACGAACGGGAAATCCACTTCCAACAACCTGATTATCCATCTGTTCCGCACGGCGGGACGCAGCGTGTGCGCGAATATCGAAGGCGCCAACCTGATCACCGGCGTCTGTACCGCGCTGCTGAAGCGCAGTGCGCTTTCGGGCCGTCTGAAGGACGAATGGGTTATTCTCGAGGTGGACGAAAGAAGCCTCGCCTCGGTTCTGAAAGCGATCCCTGCGCGTCGGCTTTGCGTCACCAATATTCAGAAGGATCAAGTTCAGCGCAACGGCGATCCGGACTATATCTACGAAAAGATCCGAGCGGCGATCTCACCGGGAATGACTTTGTATCTGAATAACGATGAGCCGCGCAGCAAGTCGCTGGAACGCTTCGCCGCGCGCGCCGTGCGGTTTGGCGTCGCGCCGTTCGGACCCGCGAACAACCTCGCAAATAATGCAGACGATGGTGTAGATAGCCCCGCGAACAATTCAGGTTCCGAGGGTAGCCCCGCGAACAATGCAGGCGGAGCAGACGGTTTGGCAGTGGGTATGCCGGACGGATGGCGCGTCACGATGCCATGTCCCGTCTGTCACGATGCGCTGCGCTTTACACAGACCAATCTGGCGGGGGTCGGGACGTATCATTGCCCGGCCTGCGGTTTCTCGAACGATCCCGTGCCGGACTGCCTCATCGCGGAGGCGGACTTTGAACAGGGCACCTTCCGGGTCGGGGAGGAGACCTATCCGCTTGCGTATACGGCGCCGTTCTTTCTATACAACTACGCGCTTTGCGCGGCGGTGGCGGAGGAGACGGGCCTGGGCGCGGGCATCCTGCGGCGCGCGCTGGACAGTTTTACGAATATCGGCGGCCGGGTGGAGGCGTTTCAATACGCAGGGAAGACCGTTCAATATATTCGCATCAAACAGGAAAACCCGGAGACGCTGCAGAGCGCGCTTGATGTGATCGCGGCGGACAGGCGCATAAAGGACTTCTTTATAGGGCTCGACGTCGTGGACGATATCATCCCGAATTACAGCAATACGTTCTACGCGTTCGACTGCGATTTTGACGCGTTCGCGGCGAGCGGCATCGAGCGCTGCGTCTGTTTCAGCCATACGGTCTGCTTCGATATGGCAAACCGTCTGCGCTACGCCGGGATTCCGGACGACCGCATCGAGGCGCTGAACACGGACGACGAGGAGGAAATCCTTGCGCGGATACGCGCCTGCGAGGCGCCCGTCGTGTACCTGATCACCTGGATCAAGAAATATGAAAAGCTGCGCGCCCATGCGGCGGCGGGGGTGAGCGCATGAGGCTGCGTATCCTGTGGATGTTTCCCGATATCCTGAATCTGCACGGCGGGCGCGGCGACGTGATGGCGCTGCTGCGGATCTGCGAACAGGTAGGGGTGGAGGCCGAACTGCGGCGCGTGGATCGGCTCACGGACGATATTGATTTTGCGTGGGCGAACCTGGTTGTGTTCGGTCCGGGCGAGCTTGCGGTGTTTCCCGCGGTGCGCGGCTCTGTTCTTCGATTTGGTGACGAAATAAATAATTATGTAAATGATAAAAAAGCGATTTTTGCTGTCGGCACAACGGGCGCGCTGCTTGCGACGGAGACGGAGCGCACGGACGGAAGCCGCGTACAGGGGCTTGGGCTGATCGATATGACATGCCGGGAGTGTACGGCGCCTTTCGGGGACGACCTGATTTTTCGTGTGCCGGGGCTGGAAGAGGAGATCTGCGGGATCCAGATCCGGATGCTCGATTTCTTCCTCGCGGAAAAGACTTCCGCGCTCGGTGAGGCCTCCTACGGCGTCGGGAACACTCGGATACCGCCCGTCGTTTCCGAGGCGCGGCCCGGGTTCAGCGCGTCGGAGCGCGTGACGAAAATCGAAAATCCCGTCCTTTTTGAGGGCGCGGTGGAGAAGGGCGTCGTCTTTACGAATGCGCTCGGCCCGGTGCTTGTGAAAAACCCCTGGTTCGCGCTTTGGCTGATCCGGCGGGCGCTGGAGGCCGCGGAGCCGGAACAGGCGTCTGCGCTGCCCGATCCGAACGAGCTGGCGCAGAGCGCGTTATGGGAAAACGAGCTTGAATCCTCACGCGCGGTCCATCTCTTCAACGAGACGAAGGTGAAGCTCGACGGATAGGGCGTGGATAGTGCAATGAGGCAAAGGAGAAATTCGATGGGCAGGGAGGAAATGTCGCATATGCCGCATATGAAAAGGAGAGGGTGTGAAACCGGAAAGGAAGCGTATGGCGCCGCGGCTTGAGATCCGCGCGGAAGGCGTGCTGCACAATATCCGTACGCTCGGCGCGCTTGCGGAGCGCCGGGGCGTCTCCCTCAGCTTTGTACTGAAGGGGCTGGTTTGTTACGCGCCGATGATCCGCCTGCTGTGCGAGAACGGCGTAACGAGCGTCTGCGAGGCGCGCGCGGAAAGCTTGCGGGCGCTCGCGGAAGCGGGGATGGCGGACTGTGAGAAATGGCTGATTCGCTTGCCGCTGCTCAGCGAAGCGGCGGATACCGTGCGCTATGCCGACGTGAGCCTGAACAGCGAGCGCGCCGCTTTGGAAGCGCTGTCCCGCGAGGCGGTGGCTCAGGGGAAAACGCACAAGGCCGTGATTCTGCTGGAGCTCGGCGAGCTGCGCGAAGGCGTGATGGACGAAGGGCTACTCCCGCTCTGCGAAGCCGCCGAACGGCTTCCCGGACTTGAGCTGTACGGCATCGGCGCGAACCTCTCCTGCATCAACGAGATTGTGCCGGACGCGGATAATATGGCTGCGCTTGCGGAAGCCGTGGCGCGTGTGGAAGCCGCGCTCGGGAGGAAGCTCCCCGTCGTTTCGGGCGGCAGCAGCAGCGCCGTGCGCATGCTTGAGGAAGGAAGCCTGCCGCCCGCGGTAAACCATCTGCGCATCGGCGAGGCCGCGCTGCTCGGCAATATCGTCTGTTATGACGTCCCTTACGCGGATGCGCGCACGGACAATTTCATCCTGGAAGCGGAAGTGATAGAGGTGAAGGAGAAGCCGCCGCTCCCATGGGGCCGGCAGGTTGATCCCGCGACGGGCCGGGCCGATCTGCACCTGTTGTCGAGCACGGAAAAACGACGCCGCGCCATCGTCGCAGCCGGTTATCAGGACCTGGATATCCGCGAAGCCGTCCCGCTGGAACGGGGCCTGCGCTTTGAAGGGCTTTCGAGCGATTGCTGCGTCTTTGACGTTACGGACATGGAACGGGAACTGCGCCCCGGCGATGTCCTGCGCTTTTCGCTGAAATATCACGCGATGGTGCAGGCGATGGCCTCCCAAACGGTGGAGAAGTCGTTACTGCTCACGTCTATAACTGACAAAGGAAATTCGTGACAGGAATGTGGTATATTTTTAGCAAGAAATTGAGAATCAGGAGGTAGAGAAATGACAGTTGCGGTAGTGTGCAAAGAGAAAATCAAGGAAGGGCAGAAGGAGGCGTTCCTCGCGCATATGCAGGAGATGATCCGGCTGACGCATGAGGAGGACGGGTGCATTGCGTACAATCTGTACGAGCCGAAGAACGACCCGGACGCCGATCTCGTTATGATCGAGATGTGGGAGAACCAGGAAGCGCTCGACCGGCATATGGCGAGCGAGCATTTTCAGCGCCTGGTCCCGTCCGGCGACGTCTACAAAACCGAGCCGACCGTGATCCGTATTTACGAACGATTATAGACTTTTTAGACGAGTCTTTTTGATTGCAAGTTATAAGGCAATTTGCTTTAAAGTTAAGGAGATTGCCGTAAACCGCTTTTGATGCCCTTCATACGCTTATGCAAGGAATATTCCCGAGCGCCCCTCTTTTTATTTCTCTGCGGAAATCCACTCAAGAAAATGCTGAAAACCGTTAAAAAATGCCCGAAAACCATCTCCTTGAAAAGGTTTTCAGACACTCTGTGGTGCGGTCGGTGGGACTTGAACCCACACGCCTTTCGGCACACGGCCCTCAACCGTGCGCGTCTGCCAATTCCGCCACGACCGCATTATTTAATTTGCGCATCCGCTTGTACTGGTACCGGCGATCGGGGTCGAACCGATATGATGTTGCCACCACCGGATTTTGAGTCCGGCGCGTCTGCCAATTCCGCCACGCCGGCTTTTACGATTCCTCACAAGATTGCGCGGAACCGTGCTTTCGCGCTTCCATAGAATAGCACAGGGCGCCGCCGCATTGCAAGTGAAAATTTGCAATGTATCCGCGCAACTGACCCGCAATTGACTCTTTGCTAACAATCTTGTATAATCCATACTAAAACAGTAGGATATTCGCGCAAGTGAAGAGGTTGTTTTCGTCCGGGCTATTTGCAATAGTAAACAATATGGTAATGGAGGCATATATTTTGGAGAAAATCGTCATTGTCGGAGCCGGATACGCTGGTGTGCTGACTGCAAAAAAGTTGGAGCGTAAGCTCAAAAAACGGGAGTTATCGGATACCGTCGAAATTACATTAATTGATAAAAAACCTTTTCACACCATGCTAACCGAACTGCATGAGGTCGCGGCGGGGCGCGTGGAGGAAGACAGCGTTAAAATAAGCTTGAAGCGCATCTTTGAAAGCAGAGACGTAACCCTCGTTCAGGATAAAGTGTCCGGTGTTGATTATTCCGGAAAAAAAGTCATCTGCGGTGAGCGAACGTTTGATTTTGACTATCTGGTGATTGCCAGCGGTTCTCAACCGGCTTATTTTGGCATACCCGGCGTGAAAGAAAACGCCTTTACCCTTTGGAGTTATGAAGACGCGATAAAGCTGCGCGAGCATATCCTGGATATGTTCAGAAAAGCCGCTGTCACGGCGGACGAGGAGGAAAAGCGCAAACTGCTCACATTTTACGTCATAGGCGCGAGCCTGACAGGCGTGGAGATGGCGGGTGAGCTGGCCGAATTCGCGCCGGCCCTTTGCAGCCGTTTTGAAATCGATCCTTCCCTTGTGAAAATTGTGGCTGTCGACGTTCTTGACCGGATCTGCCCCGTCCTTCCCGACAAATTAGCCGAAAAGGCCAGGCGCAGACTGGAAAGGATGGGGGTTGAAGTAGCGCTTGAAACCAAGGTGACCGCCGTAGGGCCGGATTTCATCGAATGCATCGAATGCGTTCATGAAGAGGAAAAAAATCACGGAAGCACCTATACGGTCGTCTGGACGGCAGGCGTGGAAGGCTCCGAGGTAGCGAAAAATTCCGCCGGCGTTTTGGGCAACGTGGAACGCGGACGGATCGAGACCGACGAATATCTGCGCTCCAAATCCAACCCGGATGTTTTCATTGCCGGAGACAATATTTATTTCACGCCCGAAGACGAAAAAACGCCGGTTCCGCAGATGGTAGAAAACTGCGAACACTCCTCCGGCTGTATCGCCCACAATATTGTCGCGCTGATTTGCGGCGGAAAAGAGGAGATGGAAACGTACAGGCCCAAATTCCACGGCATCATGGTTTGCGTCGGCGGTCGGTACGGCGTCGCGCATGTGGGGACGCATAAACGAAAAATTTCCCTGCCGTCGTTCCTGGCGATGTTTGTCAAGCATTTTATCAATGTAATTTATTTTTGGCAGGTGCTTGGATGGAACAAGTTTTTTTCGTATATGTGCCATGAGTTTTTTACCGTCAGGAACCGCCGCAGCTTTGTCGGCGGGCATCTCTCAAACCGTGCCCCCAGCTTTTTCCTGGTGCCGCTTCGGGTATTTCTCGGCGCTTACTGGGTTTACGAGGCAATTGACAAAATCTCGCAGGGCTGGCTGGCCGGAGCGAAGATGAAGGGTTATTTGGGCAGCGCGGATTCGCTTTACCAATCCATACTCGGAAATACGGACGCGGTTTCAAGCGCTACCAATGCCGCAACAGAAGCCTCGTCCTCGGCTGCGGACGCCGCGTCGAGCGCAACAGCGGCCGCCGCGTCGGCGTCACCGCCGGCTCCCGCGGGAACGCTTTTCCTCCATTTCGATTTTCTCGGTTTTATGCATGTAATCGTTGTTCACGCAAGCGATTACGCTATAAAGATTCAAATCGGGCTGGCGGATTATTTCACCTCCCATGTAGTTTTGGCGAGCGACTCGTCACAGATTACTTTTCAGGCCGTTATCGTAATTTCCGAATTACTGATCGGCCTTCTTCTGATCGGAGGGTTGTTCACCACTCCGGCGTCCGTCTATTCCCTCGTGTTGCAGGCTTTATTCGTGACTTCCACAGGGCTTTACCTGGCCCAATGGTGGATGATTTTCGCGGCGATTGCCATGCTGTTTGGCGCGAGCAGGGTGTTCAGCTTCGACTATTATGTCATGCCTGTTTTAAAGAGGCGGTGGGGAAATATAAAATTTGTGAGAAAGTGGTATTTATACAATGACTGACAGATTTTATTCGGATTTGGACCGCCTGCCCGCCGAGCTTGAATTTGAGAGCGCGTCAGGGGTTGTGAGCGAAATTATATCCAAGACGCTGAACAGCGCTCCCGCGCAGGTGAGCGAAATCATGCGGCATGCCGCGAAAACCCAGGGGAAGGGCGCGCGGACGCAGCTTCTTTTGTCCGCCGCGATGAACAGCGACGGGTTTGTACCGCGGGACGCGGCGAAGGCGGCGTCGGCGGTGGAACTTTTTCACCTCGCCACCCTTATCCACGACGATATTATCGACGAAGCCGACACCCGGCGCGGGGAGGCAAGCGTCCAAAGTAAATTCGGCAAATGGCAGGCCGTCATTTCCGGCGATTACCTTTTGGCCCTCGCGTTGTCATCGATCGCAGATTTATCCAAAATGTACGAGGATGACCGATACGCCGGGCTGGTCCCGGAATTCGCGCAGGCCGCGACGGCGATCTGCTGCGGGGAGCTTGGCGAATTAAAAAACAACGCCAATCTGGAGCTTCACGTAAGTCAGTATTTGAAAATAATTTCCGGAAAAACCGCCGCCCTTTTCAGCGTTTCGGCCTACGCGGGCGCGCTGATCGGCGGCGCGGACGCCGGGCAGATAAAACTTTGCGGCCGGTTCGGCAGGCTTTTGGGCATGGTGTTTCAAATTGTGGACGACTGCAAGGATTATGAATTCACTGAAAACCGGGCATTGAAACCGGTCAAAAGCGACCTTGAGCAGGGCGTGGTAACCCTGCCGCTCATCATGGCGTTCCTTAAAGAGCCGCAGCTCCGGGAGATGGCGGTCAATGTTTTTTTAAGCAAGGCGAATCCTGCGGCGCTGGTTTCCGAGGTGGTCAAAGCGGGCGGCACGGTTAAAGCGATGGCCTTTGCGTCAAAGTATTGCGAAAAAGCCAGGCTTGTTTTGGACAGGATGGAACAAAACGAAAAACGGGAGCGGTTCGCGTCAATTTTGGGCAAGGCGTACCAGGCGGCTGCAGTGTTTTAAAATGAACGCGATAATGGCAAGAAGATTTGCGGATTTTGTGGAAATAAGAACGAAGGCGGCGTCCATCCTGCCATTATTGGCCGCAGTCGCGTATGTGTTTTATAAGCAGGGTTGGTTTAATGTGCAGAATACCGTCGTGTTTACTGCGGCCGTGTTCCTGTTCGATATGGCCACCACCGCAATCAATAACTACGCGGAGGACAGGACGTCCAAGGGCCGGGCATATTTTTCCGGCAGCGTACCGCTGATTTTGATTTTCGTAATGTTTGCGGCGGCGGCGGTACTGGGGCTTTACCTGGCGTACCTTTGCGGGATAGTGGCGCTGGCCGTAGGAATTGTGTGCTTTGCGGTGGGCGCCCTTTACTCTTTCGGGCCGCTGCCCATTTCACGCACGCCTTTCGGCGAGGTTTGTTCGGGCGGGATCATGGGATTTTGCATCATCTTCCTGGCTGTATATATCAATTCCTCGCGGGACGCGCTGATCAACGTCAGCACGCTGTTCCCCGTATTTAATGTCAGCGTTAACATACCGAATCTCTTTTTTCTCGCGCTGCTGTCATTTCCGTATATCTGTTTCATCTCCAACATCATGCTGGCGAACAACCTCTGCGATATTGAAAAGGATGTGGCGGTGAAGAGGCATACGCTGCCGTATTTTCTCGGTGTGAGAAAATCGCTGGGATTGTTTAAACTGCTGTATTATGCCGCGATGGCCGCCATCGTATTGTTGGTGATTACGGACGCAGTGCCGCTGATCAGCATTTTTACGCTTCTGGCGATGATAAAAATAAGGCATAATATCGCGGCTTTCAAAGAGAAACAGTCGAAAAGCGAGACATTCCCGCTATCCGTGTACAACCTTTATCTTTTTTCGGCGCCGTTTACGCTGCTGATCCTGGCTAAGGGCTTGATCAACGTGCTCATCTAAAGGAGGCGCCGAATTGTCCCGACAGGAAGGTACCCAAGATCCAATGAGAAAACGAAAGCTGACCAAGCGGTCCGATATTATCCTGATCGGCATTTTGCTTGCCGCAGCCGTATCCGTATATTTATTTGTAAGCAGCCAACCGGCCGGCGGTGCTGCCGCGGAAGTGATCTATGGCGGGAAAGTTGTCATGACTGTGGATTTGACAAAGGACCGGACGTTCTCCCTGCCGGAAAAGCCAAACGTGGTGTTTCAGGTGAAAAATGACAGCATCGCGTTTACAAAATCCGACTGCCCCGATCAAATATGCGTCCATACCGGATTTATCTCCAAACCGGGACAGATGGCCGCTTGTCTGCCAAACGACCTGATGTTAAAAATAATTTCAAAGGGCCGGCCTTCGCCGGGCCAGCCGGATATCGTGAATTAGGCCGATGAATAATATAAGTTATAAAACAAAAAAAATCGCTTTCCTCGGGATAATGCTCGCGGTGATCATGGCTTTGTCCTGGTTCGAACATACGCTGCCGCCGCTGCCGCTGCTGCCGCCGGGCGTCAAACTCGGCCTGTCCAATATCGTAACGATGTACTGTGTGTTTTTCGTGGGTTGGCGGGAAGCGCTCGCGTTGGCGTTCCTCAAGTCATGCTTCATTTTCATTATTCGCGGCCTCACCGCCGGCGCCCTGAGCCTGTGCGGAGGGATTATTTCCGTACTGGTGATCATAATTTTATCCGCCATCTTCAAGGACAAAATTTCTTATCTGGTCATCAGCATTTTCGGGGCCATCGCGCATAATCTCGGTCAGTTGTCGGTTGTCCCGCTCTTCCTGGGGCAGACCTTCTCGGTGGTCTATTACACACCCATCCTGATTGTTTCGGGAATTATTATGGGAAGTTTGACCGGCGCCCTGTTGAAGGCGGTCATGCCGTTATTTAAGAACGTTTTTAAACCATAGCAGTACTAAAAAAAGGAGGTTATGTTATTATGAAAAAACTTATATCAATGGCCGCTGTGCTGACAGCCGGAGCGATGGTGTTGGCGGGATGCGGGACATCCGCGCCCTCGCCGTCTCCGGATGCAAACGCCGCCGCCGGCAGCGCTGCCGATACCGAAAGCGCGGCCAAAACCGGTCTTGGCGTGGTTACGTCCATAGCCAGATCGGCCAACGCCAAAGCCGGAACGGACGGCGCCGCGCACGCGGATTCCACCATTGCGGCCGTCACCGTCGACAGTACCGGGAAGATCGTCAAATGCGTCCTCGACACCGCTGAACCGACGGTCAGTTTTAACGCTTCCGGCGCGATTACGTCGGACAAGACAACCGAACAGCTTTCAAACCGGGAAATTCCCGACGCCGGCATTAAAAATGTTTCTTCCATCGGCAAGGGCTGGACCGAACAGGCGGATGCTTTTGCGGCATGGGCGGTGGGCAAGAGCGCGGCCGACGTGCAAAATCTCAAAGTCAAGCAGACCGACTCGGAGTCCGGCGTACCAGATAGCCCCGACCTCACCTCTTCGGTGACAATATCGGTCAGCTCATTTCAGGACGCGATCTCCAAAGCCGTAACGAACGCGGCCCAGCCGGATCCCAGCTTCCCCGCTGGTTCAAAATCCGGGCTTGGCGTATTTTCGGATATTTCAAGATCGACAGACGCGGCAAACGGTAAAGACGGCGCCGGCGCGATAAGCAACTATATCGCGTGGGTCACAGTGGACGGCTCAGGCAAAATTTTGGCCTGCAAACTGGACGCGGCGGAAGCCACTGTCAATTTCAGCGCCTCCGGAGCGGTCACCTCCGATAAAACCCGACAGTTGGCTTCCCAGCAGGGGGCCACAACCGACGGTATGAAAGCAGCGTCGTCCATCGGAAAAGGCTGGAAGGACCAGGCGGACGCCTTCGCCGTGTGGGCGGTTGGCAAAACCTCCGCCGACGTGACAAACCTCAAAGTCAAGCAGGTCGGAACCGAGTCCGGCGTGCCCGACAGCCCCGACCTCACTTCCTCTGTGACGATGTCGGTCAGCCCGTTTATGAACGCAATCGCAAAGGCAATCGCGAACGCGAAATAATCGGTAAATGGCGGCGCAAGAGGGCAAATCCCTTTGCGCCGCCATA
>WRFF01000034.1 GCA_009778945.1 Clostridiales bacterium
AAACGGGAGCGCAAGGAAATCCAACGGGCGCGGCGCAAGAAAGAGCGCCTCCCGAAAAAAATTCTCAAAGGCGTTCTTTCCGCCATCCTTATTCTCATTATTGCGGTTGTCGCTTACGCCGGTATTTATGTGTTCAATATCGTCCATAACCTTCCGAAACATGATCCCGCGACGATACAGGATGACCTGAAGAGCGTTTCCACGATCTATGACGATCAAGGCAACGAGATGCAGGATATCTATCTGGGCGACAATTATCGCATGATTGTAAACTACAACGATATCCCGACAAATCTTGTAAACGCGGCGGTCTCGATAGAGGACAAGACTTTCTGGACAAATAACGGCTTCAATTTTACGCGCATTGTCGGCGCCGTGTGGGAGTCAATTAGAGGCGGCGGCGATATCTCCGGCACTTCCACGATCACGCAGCAGCTCGCGCGCAATATCTGGCTTACCAGTACACGTTCGGATTACAGCCTGACGCGAAAGATCCAGGAGGCGTGGTACGCCCGTGAATTGTCGCAGTCGCTCAGCAAACAACAGATCATGACCGCGTACCTGAATATGATCTCGCTCGGAAACCACAGCTATGGCGTCGCCGCGGCCGCAAAATCGTATTTCGACAAGGATTTGAAGGATTTGGATCTGCTCGAGTGTGCGGCGCTCGCGGCGCTGCCGCAGTCGCCGAGCAAATATTCGCTGATCACGACGGTTCCCGTCGGCGGGGCGTCTCCGACTGATCCGAACCTCCTGCTCACTACGAACCAATATATGTTTTTGTATAATGACGCGGCGGTGCCGCGCATCCATCTGGTGCTCGACGAAATGTTGGCGCAGGGCTATATCACGAAAGCGGAGCATGACGCGGCATACGCGGACAATATCCGCAATCACCTGCATCCGCAGCCGCTTCAGACGGACAGTATCTCTTCGTTCTTCACCGATTATATGGTTCAGAACGTCGCACAAAATCTCCAGGCTGCCTACCCCAATGATTTTGCCACCTATGACGACGCGCTTCAGGCGGTCTATACCGGCGGTTATCAAATCTACAGCACATACGACCCAAATATGCAGGAAATCGTGGCCGAGGCGTTCAATGATCCGTCAAATTATCCGACTGCTTATCTGCCCAAAGACCGGAAAGGGAATGTTATCAACGACGCCGGAGCTATCACGCTTTATCAATATAGCAACTTGTTTGAAGATCGCAGCGACGGGCCGTGGTTCACGCTGCAGCCCAATGAATATCAAATGTTCTCGGACGGCGGCATGGAAATCTTCAAGGGAAATCGCCTGAACTTCTACAATACGACAAATCCCGACGGCAGCACGGAAGTCGCCGTCGAATTCCCCAATTTCTATTCCTATCAGGATAAGGATATATACATTACACAGGGCGGCATACTGACGATTCCGGCGAAATACAAGAGCCTGGATACGCAGGGCAACCTGATTCTATCCCCCGCGTTCTTCAGTTCGAAAGACAATATCTTTACGCAGGACGCGGACGGAAATTATGAAATCGGGCCGACGCATTTCACGCTGCGGCAGGCGATCATCCAGCCGCAGGGCGCGATGGTTATCATTGATCACACAAACGGACAGCTCAAGGCGATGATCGGCGGGCGCAACATCCAGGGGCAGATGCAGTTTAACCGCGCGCTCACCGAACGGCAGCCCGGGTCCACCATGAAGCCGATCGGCACGTACGGCCCTGCGATCGAGATGAGCGCGGAGCATATACCGGTGCAGGGCAACAGCGTGACCTTTGTCGACAACGACGGAAAAACGTTCGGCGACTACTGGACGCCGGTGTCGATCATCATGGATACCAGCATGCAGTATCAGGGCCGCGCGTGGCCGCATGACTGGTACGGAACCCCCAAAGGGCCGCAAACCATGCGGCAGGCGATCCAACAATCGGAAAATATCCCGGCGGTCAAGGTGCAGCTTGCGGTCGGCGTCGAGCGTTCAGTCGCATTTTTAAAGAAACTCGGCATTACGTCACTTGTCACAACCGGCGCCGTAAACGATCTCAATCCCGCATCGCTCGCCCTCGGCGGTCTGACGCACGGGGTTTCCCCCCTGGAGATGGCTTCCGCCTACGGAACGTTTGCCAACCAGGGCGTACACGAGGATGTGATCACCTATACGAAGGTGACCGACAGGGAAGGCAATATTGTGCTTGACGGCACCACGAAATCGACGAAGGTGATGGATCCCGGCGCGGCCTTCATTGTGAACGATATGCTGCATAGCACCGTGCAGAACGGTATTGCGTACACCGCGCAGGTGAAAGGCGTACCTGTCGCCGGAAAAACAGGGACGTCATCCGAAAATTATGACGCGTGGTTTGTCGGTAATACGCCGCAGTATTCGGCGGCGGTATGGATCGGGCTGGATCAGCAGATCAAAATGAGCCAGAATTCGGCAGCGTCAGCCAGGATGTTTTCCAAAATTATGACGCGCATCTATGACGGACGGGACGCCGGGGAATTTCCGGCGAAGCCCGATGATGTCGTGCGGGCAAGCGTGGGCGGCTACACCGACTATTTCATTGCAGGGACGGTTCCGAAAACCCTTAATTACGGCGGGCGTTCTTTCCTGATCGACGCGGATTCGGGGATGCTCGCGACGCCGTGGAGCGTTCATACCTTCACGCAATACTATTCGCTTACGCCCGGCGACAATATCACGAGCGCGGATGGGAGTTCCATGCCGTCGATCGATATCGCGCCGCGGTGGTACAGCCCGATTAACAATCAGGATACGAGCCACTATCCGACCGGGCCGGGCGACGCTACGGCGCCGGACTATGCGCCGCCGGATTTCTCAAATGACCCTAATGCGTCACCATGAGATCGCATAAAAGAAAAGGGGATATAGTGAGGGCATAATGACAGAAGAAAAAACGATGGTTTATGATAAGCGCTTTGAAGCACCGGCTGCGCTCAAGCCGCCGGAAGAGCAAAACGCCGTCTCTGCGCAGCCGGAACCGTTGCCCGACCCGCAGGAGGATCTCTACAAATTTGACGAGATTGCCGAGGCGTTTCGGCGCAAGTCGGCGCAGCCCGCTTCGCCAGAAACCGATATGCACGACGGTACTTCAGAGGGGGCGCTGCCCCCTCCGACGAACTCGGTTTCACCGAGTTCTGCCTTCCCCGAATCGGAAATTCAAATAGCAGATAAACCCGCATCTGTCGCTACACCGGCGCCGGCTGCCGCACTTGCCCCAATCGGTGCGACCGTGCCGGCGGCGGAAGCCGCTCCCTTGACGGCGGTGTCCGCAGAAGCTGTGGACGAGCACATGGCACAGCGCCGCGAACAGCGCCGTGTGCAGGAACAGCGCAAGGATCGGCACAAGAGCAGTACGAAATCCGCAGCGGCATCGGGTGCAAAAGCCGGCGGCGGCAAATGCGGCGGCGGCAAAGGCAAGGGCGGAAAAAAAGGCAAGAAACCGCAGTCGCGCGCCAAACGCATTTTGAAAGGCGTACTCGCCGGCATATTGATTTTCGTGATCGCGGCGGTCTGTGTCGTCGCGGTATGGGTGTTCAGCGTCATCAAGGATCTGCCGAAGCATGACCCCGCGGAAATCCAGGCCAGCCTCAATCAGACATCCACGATCTACGACGACCAGGGCAAGGTGATGCAGAATATCTATACCGGAGATGCGAACCGTGTACTCGTCACCTACGGCCAGATCCCGAAAAATCTGGTCAATGGGGTCGTCGCCGTCGAGGACAAAACGTTCTGGACGAACAACGGATTCAATATCATACGTATGGTCGGCGCCGTGTGGGATTCGCTTAAAGGCGGCGGCGATATCTCCGGCACCTCCACGATCACGCAACAGCTTGCGCGCAATGTCTGGCTGACCGACATCAAGTCCGAACGCACGCTGGACCGCAAGATCAAGGAAGCGTACTACGCCCGCGAACTCACGAACGCCCTCTCCAAAGAGGATATCATCACAGCGTATCTCAATACGATTGCGTTCGGCAACCACAGTTACGGCGTCGGCGCGGCCTCAAAAGCTTATTTCAACAAAGATATCAAGGACCTCAACCTCATTGAATGCGCGGCCCTTGCGGCGCTGCCGCAGTCGCCGACAACCTATTCATATATCTCAACAGTACCGGTAGGGGACGTTTCGCCGAACGATCCCCGTGTTCTGCTCGTGACGGATCAGTATATTTATTTATTTAATGACGCGGGAGTGCCGCGCATCCATCTGGTTCTGGACCTCATGCTGCAGCAGGGCTATATCACGCAGGCGGAACACGATCAGGCGTACAGCCAGAATATCCGGGATTATCTGCACCCGCAGCCTCTTACTTCGGCGAGCGACGCAAACTACTTTGTCGATTATTTGATTCAGCAGGTCGCGTCGAATCTGCTCGCAACCTATCCGGGGCAGCTGGAGAATATGGATGACGCCATGCAGATGGTGTACAGCAAGGGATTGCAAATCCATAGCACGTTCAACCAAAGGATGCAGGACATCTGTACGCAGGAATTTGAAGACGCGGCGAATATCCCGGGTACCAGTATGTCGCTGGACAAGGCGGGCAACTGTCTGAACGAACAGGGCAATATCATGCTCTACGCGTACGCCAATATGTTTGAAGACCGCGCTGACGGACCATGGTTTACGATGCAGCCGAGTGAGTATGAAATGCAGGCTGACGGCAGCATGATTATCAAAAAAGGCGGGCGTTTTAATGTCTACAACACGACGAATCCGGATGGAACCAAGTCGATCGTGCTTGAATTCGCGAGTTTCTTTACGAAACCGGACGGCATTCTCCATATCGCGAGCGGCGGCACGATCAGTATTCCCGACGCATACAAAGGGATGGATTCGAACGGCAATCTGATTCTCAGCGCGAAATTCTTCTCAAGCAAGGACAATATCTTCACAAAGGACGCAAACGAAAATTATGAGATCGGCCCATCGCATTTCAGCCTGCGGCCGCTGGTCATCCAGCCGCAGGGCGCGGCGACCATCATCGACCATACGAACGGGCAGATCAAGGCGATGGTCGGCGGACGGGGGACCACCGTAGCGATGGCGTACAACCGTGCGGACAACCCGCATTCGCCGGGTTCCACGATGAAACCGCTCGGGGCGTATGGGCCTGCGCTTGAGATGAGCGCGGAAGGCGTGCCGGCCGGCAACGATACCACAAACGGCAACGCAAGCGATAACACAAACAGTGACGCAAGCGGTAACACAACATCAAGCTTCGGAACCTACTGGACTCCGCTTTCCGTCATTGACGACTCGCCGATGCAGTATCAGGGGAAGGACTGGCCTTCCAACTGGTACAGCGGCAACCGCGGCCCACAGACGCTGCGCAACGCGGTGCAGCAGTCGATCAACGTCTGCGCGGTCAAGGTACAGCTTGCGGTTGGCAACCAGCGTTCCGTCGATTTTCTGAAAAAACTCGGCATCACGACGCTCGTCACAACCGGCAGCCAAAACGATATGGGGCCGGCGTCGCTCGCGCTCGGCGGCATGACGCATGGGCTCAAGCCTATCGAAAGCGCCTCCGCTTACGGCACCTTTGCCAATCTCGGCGTACACGTTGATCCGATCACCTATACGAGCGTCACCGACAGCAACGGCAATGTGGTGCTTGATGGAAAACCGAAGAGCACGCAGGCGATGGATCCCGGCGCGGCCTATATCATGAACGACATCCTGCATACGACGGTCACGAGCGGTATCGCGACGACCGCGCAGGTCAAGGGCGTGCCGGTGGCCGGCAAGACCGGTACGAATGAAAAGCGAAATTACGACGCGTGGTTTTGCGGCAATACGCCGAAATACACCATGAGCGTCTGGCTCGGATGCGATCAAAAGGTTCCGATGAATCAAAATTCGGCGGCGGCGGCGCGCCTGTTTTCGAAGATCATGACACAGATCTATCAGGGGATGGACCCGGGCCAGTTCCCCGCGCAGCCGGCCAATGTGGTGAACGCGACCGTGGACGGCATGAGCGATATCTTCCTCAAAGGCACGGTGCCCACGAGTATTCCCGGCCAGCAGGAAGTGGACGTATGCGCTGACTCCGGTTATCTTGCGACGCCATGGTGCCCAAATACCGAGACGAAAAAATTCGGGACGCTCAATTCAATGACCGCCATTGATACCAGTCAGCCGAATCAGACGGCGCCGACCTATTATTGCAATCTGCACAATCTGGATCCCTCACAGTTCCCGATTGACCCGAATGTGCAGCTTGATACGAATTTCGGAAAGATCAAGACGCCGAATCTCGCGGGGCAGTCCCAGACTGCCGCGCAAAAGGCGCTTACGGACGCGGGGCTGGTGGTCGGGCAAGTCCTTCAGGCTTTCAACGACGCGGCGGCGAATACGGTGCTTTCACAGAATCCGGCGCCGGGGACTATGCTCGCGAAAGGGTCGGCGGTCAATATGACGGTCAGCAGGGGCCCGGACCCGGCCACGATGACGCAGGTGCCAAACCTGATAGGGCTCGACCAGGCAGGCGCGGCGAGCACGCTGGTGAGCGCGACGCTGGCGCTCGGCGCTGTGAATACGGCCGCCACTTATGACAGCAGCCACGCGGCGGGCACCGTCCTTTCCTCCAGCCCTCCGGCCGGTTCGACGGTGAAGATCGGATCGAGCGTGACCATCACGATCAACCCCAATCCGCCGCCGCCCGCGGGCCCATAATCGCGCACGATTAAATCCCTGCCGCTATAGTAACAACAGGGATTTATTGCTTCGACAATTAAACTGTGCGTTAGATTGGTGGATATATTGGTGATGTGCAAGGCGCAAAACGTAGCCGTAGTGGTGCTACGGCGAGGCTTTGCAATGAAGCACAGCGCCAATATAGCCGCCAAGAAACGTGCAATGTTTAGTTGTCGGAGCAATAATTCATAAAGATATTCGTCCCGCTCCGTACCGTATCAGATGCAGGCTGCGGCCAGCGGCACGATGCCTACAAAGAACGTGTAATAGTCCGCACCGAAATCCGCGTCATCCGTCACGCGCTCGCTGTGATAGCCCGGCGGCATAAGCTCAGCCGGTACAGGATGCTCCCAGCGGGGTTTGGCTGCGGCCGCGGCGTCGTAGTCGCCGGCATACATGGCCTCATTGAATGCGTCAATATACGCTTCCACATCCGCCATGCTTCCCGGCGGCGGGGTAAAGATGGAAGATGGAGTCTCCCCGGCCATTGCTGAGGCTGACAAAGCAATGATGCACAGAAAAGCAATCGATAGGACGATTAAAAGAAAGCGTTTCGCTGAGTGCCATCTCCCTGCGGTGTATTCCAGAATCATGCGTTTCATCGTAGTATCCTCCTTTCCTTTTGCTCATTCCTTCTTTGAAAATCGCTTGTATTTTTCAACGATTTCGCGAAATAATGATTTTATAAAGTTATATTTGTCGATAGATAGTTATACTTGTATTTTGCCATAACAAGGTCTTCGCCGATACACCCAAAAGGGTATAAAAACGCGGAATGTTCATATTTTTAATTTTTTACGCAAAAATGTTTCAACGCGGATTTTTGGGGTATATATAAAGTAAGAGGGAATACAAATGGGAAAACGCGCTTGAACGCGGAGGGGAAAGATGGTAAGGGGAGCGCTGGCCGAAAGGTCGGGGGGAACATTGAATAAGAAACGGTGTCATTTACAAATGAGAAATGGCGCCGTTTCTTTTTGTCGGACATGTGGAATCTCAAACAGTTTCTCTGGGAAACAAGTTGTTATTTATTCACGCTGTCCCAGAGGGCTTTGAACTGCGGAAGGGAGCGCTCGATGGTTACGTACGAGGTGCAGTAGGCGAGGCGGAGCCAGCCGGGCGCGCCGAAGCCCGAACCGGGCACGACCACGAGGCCAAACGGCTTTGCGGCCTCGACAAAAGCCTTGTCGTCTTCGAGCGGTGATTTCACAAACAGATAGAACGCGCCCTGGGGCTCTACGCAGGTGTAGCCGATCCCGGTCAGGCCGTGCCACAGCGCGTTGCGGTTTTTCCGATAACCGGAAATATCGACTGGCAGATCCACGCAGGCCGCGCAGACGAGCTGCATCAGCGCGGGGGCGTTCACAAAACCGAGCGTCCGCGTCATGATGTTCCCGCCCTGCACGATCTGGGGGGAATCCGTGACTTCGTCGGGGATCACGAGATATCCGATGCGGTCTCCGGGGATGGACAGCGATTTGCTCCAGGAATATCCGACGATCGTATTGTTATAATAATCCGGCATCCAAGGCACTTCACGATCCGTATAGTTCAGTTCGCGGTAGGGTTCGTCACACAGGATATAGATGTCCGTGCCGAACTGCCGCTGTTTTTCGCGCAGGACGTCCGCGATGGCGCGCAGGTCGTCCTCACCGTAGATGACACCGGAAGGGTTGTTCGGGGAATTCAGGATCACGGCGCGCGTCTTTTCGGTGACGAGCGGGGCGAAGGCGGCGACATTCGGGGCAAAGGCCGGCGGGTTCGGCGGCACGACGACGAGGTTCGCGTCCACGTTCGTCGCATAGCTGAAGTATTCCCCGAAAAACGGCGCGAAGGTCATGACTTCCTCGCCCGCGTTCATGAGCACGGCGAGCATCGTGTTCAGCCCGCCCGCGGCGCCGACGGTCATGATGATATTGTGTTCCGCGTACGCGGTCCCGAAGCGGCGGTTCAGCGACTCCGCAACCCGCGCGCGCACTTCCGGGTAACCGGAATTGTTCATATATCCGTTCACGAAATTCTGATCGGGCGCGTCGATATATTTTTTGACGGCCTCGCCGAAAGCGGCGGGCGGCGGAAAATTCGGGTTGCCGAGGCTGAAATCAAATACGTTTTCCGCACCGAGCTGTTCTGCGAGCTTTTTGCTCTCCTCGAAGAGCGCCCGGATCGCCGAGCTGCCGTCGATATAAATCTGCATCTTGTCCGAAATCATTTGGTTGTTCTCCTGTTCCGACAAGGACAAAAGAGGGACGGTCCTACTGTCCTGAAATTTTAGGACAGTAGGACCGTCCCCCTTTCGTCCGCCGTTATCCCTGTTCGTAGCCGGCGCGGAAAGCCTGTGCGTTTATGTCTGCAAACGCGGGTTTCACGCTGCTGCGGATGGCCGCGTCCCAGTCGATGCCTTCGATGCCGAGCGCTTTCACCAGCGCGCCGAGCAGAACGATATTCATCACGCGCGCGCTGCCGAGTGAGACGGCGATATCCGCGGCTTTGAAGACCAGGATGTCCGCTTTTGCGGAAAGAGCCTCTATGATGCCTTGCGGATACTCAACTTGACCCATAAGGATCGGCGCCGAGGGGATCTCAAAATCATTGATGACGATACGGCCGCCGGGCTTCAGGTATTCAAGCCACCGCAGTGCTTCCATCTTTTCGAAGGCGACGATAACGTCCGCCTCGCCAATGCCGACGACGGGCGAATAAACCTTTTCGCCGTAACGAATTTGCGTGCTGACGTTTCCGCCGCGCTGGCTCATGCCGTGGATCTCGCTCATTTTCACGTCATAACCCGCTTCCGCAAGCGCTTCGGAAAGGATTTTGCTCGCGAGGATCGTCCCCTGGCCGCCGACGCCGACGAGCAGGATATTTTTCGTGCCTTGGTTATTCAGGAAAGCCATCATGCTCTCACCTCCTCAATAGCGTCAAAGGGGCAGACTTGTTTGCAGACCGTGCAGCCGGTGCAGGATTCCTCGTTGATCGTGGTGGCCTCTGCGCCGCTGTAGATCGCGGGGCAGCCTGTCTGCACGCAGATCTTGCAGTTTTTGCATTTTGCATGGTCGACGCGGCAGACGGCGGGCGACAGGTCGAATTCCTCCTTGTCCTGTGCGCTGAATTTCTTCAGGATACAAGGCCAGCGCGTGATGACGACGGTCGGCTCGTCCTTTTCGATGGCTTCTCTCAGCGCCTTCTCGGTCTCCGCGAGGTCGAGCGGATTCACGGTGACGATGTTTTCCGGTTTCATGCCGATGGCTGCGCACAGCGCCGGGATATCGATTTCGATCGTCTCCTCGCCCATCAGCGTAAAGCCGGTGCCGGGATTTTCCTGGTGCCCCGTCATACCCGTGATGCGGTTGTCCAAAATGACAGAGACACAGGTGCCTTTGTTGTAAACGATGTCGATCAGGCTTTCGATGCCGGTGTGGAAGAAGGTGGAATCCCCGATGACGGCAATAGCTTTTCTGTCCTGCCCTGTGCGCGAGAGCGCCACCTGTGCGCCGTGCCCGCTGCTGATGCTGCCGCCCATGCAGAAGCAGGTGTCTATCATGCCAAGCGGCGGCGCGCTGCCGAGCGTATAGCAGCCGATGTCGCCGGTGATAATGAGTCCCTGCTTCTTCGCGATCTTCTGCAGCGCGACGAAGAAACCTCTGTGCGGGCAGCCGGCACAGAGCACGGGCGGCCGTACGACGGCTTCGAGCTCCGTGGTTTCGTGCAGTGTTTCTGTCCCAAAAACGGCGCTGCGCACGATATCCGCGTTCAGTTCGCCAAAACTCGGGATAATCGGCTTTCCGACGCAGTCAATGCCGAACATGCGCACATGGCGTTCGAGATAGGGATCCATCTCCTCGATGACATAGAGTTTATCCACGGTTTGTGCGAATTCGCGGATCAGCGTTTCGGGAATGGGGAAGGTCATGCCGAGTTTCAGATAAGAGGCGGTTTCCCCGAAGGTGTCGCGCGCGTATTCATAGGAGACGCCCGACGTGAGCACGCCGATTTTTTCTTCGCTCGCGTCCGCTTCCGCGCCGCGCTCGATCCGGTTGGCCGCAGCGGTGTTCGCGTATTCCTCCATGGCGCGAAGCCGCGCCTCGAGCTTCACGCGCAGCACTTTCGAGTTTGCCGGCGTGGTCACATATTTCGCGATATTTTTTTCATATGGAATGGCGGGGACCTCTACGCGGTCGCAAAGCTCCACGAGGCTCTTGCTGTGGCAGACGCGCGTCGTCATATGCAGCATCACGGGCGTATTGAAGCGTTCGGAGAGCTCCAGGCCGAGTTTCATAAAGTCTTTGGCTTCCTGGCTGTCCGAAGGCTCAAGCATCAGCACGCGCGCCGCTTCCGCATAATTCCGGTTGTCTTGTTCGTTCTGTGAGCTGTGCATGCCCGGGTCGTCCGCCGATACGAGCACGAGGCCGCCCGTAACGCCCGTATACGCGAAGGTGAACAGCGGGTCTGCCGCGACGTTGACGCCGACGTGCTTCATCGCCGCCATTGCGCGCACGCCCGCGACCGACGCGCCGATAGCCGCCTCCAGGGCCACCTTTTCGTTCGGCGCCCATTCACAGTACAGCGAGTCCTTGTAAGTTGCGAGATTCTCCAGAATCTCCGTACTCGGTGTCCCCGGGTACGCCGACGCAAAGACGAGTCCCGCCTCATACGCGCCGCGCGCCACCGCTTCGTTTCCCGACATCAGTTTTCGCATGTTTACCTCCTTGGTTTTGGATTGTTTCTGCAAAAAAGTATACCATATAGCAGATAGCAAAAGAACCGGCGGAAAACCGGTTCTTTTGCCGTTATTGATAGGAGAGTTGTTATGAATAAGAGTTGCATTTATTCACAAATTATTTATACCGCACTTACCTGAAGTGAAACATGAATCCGTAAATATTTTTAAAAAGTCAAAAAAACACCAAAATGGCAAATAATCACCAAAAAAGAAGGACCGATAAAGAACAGGAGGGTAAATTTCGCGCAAGAAAGCATTATACTCCCCATCCCATTTCGGCGTACGCTTTAAAAAGTGAAAGGAGTGATTATCATGAAATTACATTCTTTATTTTTTGGAACAAAACGGCGCGCGTTCGCGGCGGTGCTTGTGGTATTGGCAGCGCTGCTGGTTGCGGTCGCTGCGTTTCCTGCATCGGCGTTTGCGTCAGAGACAGCGGCCGGGTCAAGTGTGACGCCGCCAGCCGCGACATCGACCGATCCGAGCACAACGGCGCCGCAAACTGCGGAAGCAACCGGGCCAGACGCAGCGGCGCCGCAGGCCGCGGAAGCGACCGGGGCAGACGCAACAGCGCCGCAAACCGCGGAAGCAACCGGATCAGACACAGTGGCGCCGCAGGCCGCGGCGACGACCGAGTCAGGTAAAATGACGCCGCTGGCAACGTCCACCGCGGATATAACGCTCAGTTATCAGAAGGACGCCACCGGTTTTGTGCTTGCGCCGCAGACTGTCACCGTTTCCGCCGGCCTCGCGAATCAGTATTTCCCGGGTTCTACCGACGGGACTACTGTGACGGGGCTTGACGCAGCCGTGGCGGCAGTTATTGCGATAGAGGGGTCAAACAGCCAAACAGCTGTGACCGGCGCGATGGGTATCGTAACGGACCCCACGTACGGATTGTACGTCAGCAATTACATGGGCGGCTATCTGATGAATTTTGTGAACGGGGCTTCTCCTGACTCCATTGTGGATTCACTGAACAATGGGGATGAGGTCAGGCTCATAACCCCTCAGGATCCTATGGGCTCGGACTCCTACTCCTATTTTAAATACAACGGGAGCAAAATCAGTTCGCTGTCCGTAAACACCGGTGTCAGCGTCAATCTTGCCGTGATGTACACTTCTTTAGACTGGAGCACCTATCCGGCTACTGCTACGGAGCAGGGCTCCGGCGGGGCGAGCGTGGTTGTGGCAACGTCCAACGGGACGGGGGCGACTTTCGGTTCGCCCGTCGCGACTGCGGACGCGAGCGGTGTCGCGGCGGTAAGCTTCAATAAGCCAGGCACCTATATACTCTCCGCCGTTAATAAGACGAGCGGGGCGGTTCCGCTGGCGTCGCCGTGGCTGACGGTCAACGTAGGCGCGCCGGTCGGAAATCCTATCGGACACGTTGACGACATAACCGCATCAACTACGGCATTGGGGCAGATTGCAATAAAAGGCTGGGCGCTCGATGGCGACGCAGTGACGCAGACTGTACGAGTGGATGTATATGTTGGCGGTCCTGCGGGGTCGGCTGGTGCACAAGGT